>JANOKO010000543.1:0-5064 GCA_031419335.1 Planctomycetota bacterium | reverse complement strand
AGGGGCTGGGGGAGAGGGTGGCGAGTAAGGACGACTCACGCAACTGTTTCGGACGATTGTCAACAATCGAAGAACCGGCGGATAGCGCCTTGCCGCTCAACGGAGCTTCAGAAAGGCAGACAGGAATGTCTGCCTTTCTGTCTGGACTCCGTGCCTCCGTGCCTCCGTGGTTCATCCGATTTCTCGCGTCTCGCTCCCATTCCGGAATTCCACTCACGCCGCAGCTCCCGCGCGGAGCGTCTCTTGCAGCGCTTCTCGCACACGCTCCACTGGCTCGAATAAATCGGCATCCCCGGGAAATGATTTCACAATCTCGGTAACTGTGTCGCGATCGCTTGCATAGTCCGCATGCAGTTGCAACTGATGCGCCCCAGCCCGGATGGTCCCTTCGCTGGCGTGGGTCCCTTTGGGGAGGATGAGTGCCACGGGGAGCGAAATCACCGATCGCAAAGCCAGCAGGTCGACTTGGTCGCATACAATCAATTGTGGCTTGACCTGGAGCCGGTCCACCAGCGTCTTCCCGATCAGTTCCGCACACAGGAATGATGTCAGCGTCGGTCCATACAGAATCTCCTGGGTGCGATTCGGCCGCACCGGAGTTGTACATTGAAATTCGAGCGGTCGTCCGAGCTGATTGGTCACGAGCAGGCCGCCGACAAAGCCGGTCCCTGCCACATTGACCACTCCCAGGAATCCCAACTGCGCTGTGGGAGCCGCCTGTGCCATCAAACACCCCATCCGTAGGTCCACATCGCCAAGTCACGATGCGTGTTGATCCCTGTTGACCTCTCCCAGCCAGTCCTGATCTGGGAGATCAAACGGTGCATCGGTTCCGTGGGTCGCCAGACTTGAAGCGACCAGCCCGGATCGGGTCGTAGGGGGAAATATTGTGAATCGCATAACTCACATCAGCCCTAATGGTTATGACGTGAAACGCCCGCATCACCGCTGATCGAACGCAAATCGATGGCGAATTGCAACGACTGTGCCGGACGAGATCGACATTTCGGACAGCTAAGTCAGGCAGAGTTTGCCAATGAATACAGCCCACTTGGGCCAAGGCAATTGCATCGGCCAATCAAGATGCGTACCTCTGAACGAAGAGGGATCTCAACAGGACAGATCCGCAGTTGAAAGTTCTCCCCACGTTGTGGAGTCGAGGCTCCCGTCCACAAAACGGTGCTTACCAGCACATCGGGACATCGGTGATGCGGTACTTTCAGATCATCAAGGGGAACCTCTGCAAAGACCGAGTTGGCTCCGGTGTTCAGTTTACAGGGGGAATTCTGGGTATCGCACAAACCGAACAGGGTCAGGTCGCGGATGGCAACACGCCTTTAGAGTCTCTTAAGCATCTCCCCCGCCCGGTTCTCAAACAGCTCCTGCCACTCCGGGGCCAGCAGAGTGTCGCAGTCCTCCTGAGCTGCTCCCGGATTTCGCAGTTGCTCAGCAGTGGGGGCATAGTAGATGTAGCCGTTCGTGTAGCCCGCGATGAACGTTGACTCGTGAGGAGAAGCTCGCTTGAGATTCAGCCCAATCTGAACCGTCAACTCTCCCGGGAAAGTCACCATCCGGAAATCACCCACTCGCAGACCGACCAACTCGACAGCGATCGTCCGCTGACCTGATGCGACGTTCTGGCCCTGATGCAGTTTGAGCAGACGGAGGTTGGTCTGGACTCGCGTCAACTCTTCCATGGTGTGAATATTGGACAGGTACGCGGCCATGTTGCGGCGGTTCTCCGCGTCAAGGATGTCATACTCCGTTCGCCCCAGTTTTCGATCATGCAGATAACGGTGCGAATCGTATGCTGGGAAGTCCTTCGAGAGCCCGTGTCCGATTGCCAGCGGCAGGAACGTCTTCAGGTTCTGGCTGGTCCCCCCCAGCGAAGCGACGAGCTGCTCCTGCACGGCTTGGAGGGCGTCGATTCGTTCGGCGAAATCAGCCCTGGGAAGTTCGATGGTTTCGCTGACGATCTGGAAGTCGATCGCCTCACCAGTCTTGATCTTCTTGGCTCCCCGCATCGCGCTAATACCCAGAAGGCTGCCGAGTGTCTCGGCGTGTCGCGGGTGGGCGGTGTCTTTGTAGAGGACGGGGTTGATGTCACCACCGCAGCCCTGAATGAACAGAGCAGTCGTATTCTCGCCGAAACTGTCTTCAAGGACTTGTGAGGCAAAGCCCGACAAATCTGCCGAGTTCGCTCCGCCGGGGACATTCTGGATGGGATGCACTGCGAAGTTGTAGACCACCGCCAGCGTCGTGCCATCAAGCCGATCCAGCCGTAAGAGACCAATTTCGGGATCGATCGGCCCCACGTCAGCAACCTCTTCGTCCGCAGGGAGCGAGTACGCATGCCTGACATCGGCGGTCTTGCCACTTTTGAGCAACAATCGGCGGTTCTCCTGAACACGGTCCTCACGTCCGACACCGACACCGATGCGAACCGGCTCGCGCTTCGCCCACGCCTGCTTCACGCATTCGACGGTCCGGGCGTCGATGTCCTTACAAACCTTGCCGTGGCAGTGGCTGGTGTTTACCAAAAAACTCGTCGGCGCGATGCCCAGATCCGCTTTCAGAGAGGTGCGAATTGTGTCCATGAAGTCGTTGCGGATCGTGCCGATCATGCCAATCGAGACAGCGTCGATGGTGATGATGACAGCTGTCCGAGTGTCATCCTGGAGGACGAGGGCTTTCACATACAGTGGGTCATTCACGGGTCCGGCATCCAGATCGGCAATTTCGACCTTGGCAGCCCCGGCACGCAGAGGAGCCGCTTGGACCGAGCACACCGAATTCCAGAGGCCCCAGACGCAGACGGTTACAACCGCAAACTTGCGGTACGCTGGGCGTGCCATTGCTGTTGGTTGAGGGGACAACATGCTTGCAAATCTCCGAATCGGGAACGGGTCTAGTGGAATGAAGCCTCTGGAGTGAAAGACTCGCTGATTTCTATCGAGTTGACCAGTTCGAGCTGGCGTTCGGCTCGAGTCTTTCGTGGCCACAGAGTGGTCTGGATGCTCGACACTTCACCGCGGCTCTCAACTCCGCAACCGGAAATCCATTGTGAGCGGTGCGAAGGTTGTACAGTCAAACTGAGTCTGGGCGGTGGAGTTAGTCCAATTCTAACACATGCGCAGGCTGCGACAGGTGAACGGTTCGCATGTTGCCGTTTGACCACGTGCGAATCACGACCTAGTTTTCATGCGGAGTGTTCCGTCCGCAACGGATTCGAACCTCTGCTCCACCGGGGCGATCTGGCCCGGTTTTGGGAAGGGTTTGCGCATGTCAACTGGTCCAACCAAGCTGTCGCCCTCGGAATTGATTGCTCAATTGCGAGGAGTTGCGATCGGCGAGCCATTACCCACATCGTTGCGGCCTGCGATGGAACCAGGAGAGAGTGGCAGGCAGGCGGCCACCTCGGTCCCGACGGAGCAGGGTCTGGCGCGTTTGAAGAGCTTGCTGACACCTGCCGCGAAGCCGTCAGCACCGACACGCACACCGGAAGAGGCCACGAAAACGACGCCCCTGGGTGAGGTCACATTGCAACCGACTCCAGCACGTCAGGTTGAGATCCAGCGCTCGCGAGAATTGGAACCGCTCCCCGATGACATCAAAATCCTGAATGAAGCCACGGGAGAGATACGGGGGACGCGCCATCTGGAGGCGCTCTTCGAGCGAGTCGAGAGCCTGCTCGGCGGCAGCTCCGATGTGCAGCGTGGATTCACTCCGCAAGTCCCCTCGACGATCGAAGAGACCGGTCTGACTGAAGAAGAGATTGAGCGGCTGGTGCTCAAATTCCTGCTGCAAAAAGGATCCGCGACGGGTCGGGAAATCTGCTCACAAGTGAAACTGCCGTTTCAGATCATCGAACCGCTGATGAAGCAGTGGAAGAAGGACCAACTCGTGGCCTACAAGGGGGCGGCGGAGATGGGCGATTACAACTTTGCCATCATTGATTATGGACGTGAGCGGGCGCGACGGTACATCGACGAATGCGGCTACAACGGGTCGGCCCCGGTGGTCTTGAATGACTACTTAAAGGCGATGAAAGCCCAAACAATTGCCAACCAATCTGTCACGGAGGAAGATCTCCAGCGGGCATTTTCAGATCTGCTGATCTCCGAGTCCATGTTTGAACGACTGGGACCGGCGATCAACTCGGGGCGCGGGATGTTCCTCTTCGGCGAACCGGGTAACGGCAAAACCAGTATCGCCGAACGGATCACGAAGTGCTTTGGCTCCACGATCTGGATTCCCCGGACGCTCGGCATCGACGGTGAGATCGTGCGGCTGTTCGACCCCGGCGTGCATGAAGAGATTCCTTATGATGTCTCCGAGGGGCTGTTCGACCTGTCGGGGGTCGATCCCCGCTGGGTGCAGATCGTACGACCGACGGTGGTGGCCGGGGGTGAACTCACGATGTCCGAACTGGAGATCACGCAGAACCCGTTCACGAAAATCTGCGAGGCCCCGCTCCAGCTCAAAGCCAACTGTGGCACCTTCTGCATCGACGACTTTGGACGCCAGACGATGCCGGTCTCGGTGCTGCTCAACCGCTGGATCGTGCCGCTCGAAAAGCGGTATGACTATTTGAATCTCCCCAGCGGAAAGAAGATCCAGGTGCCGTTCGACCAACTGATTATCTTCTCAACCAACCTGGAACCCAAGAACTTGGTCGACGGCGCGTTCCTGCGTCGTATTCCGTACAAGATCATGGTTCCGGACCCGTCGCGAGAACACTTCCGCAAACTGTTCGAAATCATGGCCCCCAAGTGCGGACTGATCCTCGATATGGAGGCCGTCGACTACCTGATCGAGAAGCATTACGTGGCCGTGAATCGCCCGTTCCGCAACTGTCAGCCGCGCGACCTGTTGCAGCAGTGCCGGAACTACATGACCTATACCAAAGGGTCCAAACACGTGACCAATGCCTCCTTTGACTTCGCCGTCTCGAACTACTTCTCGGTGATGTAGAAGGCGGGACGAGAGACTGTTCATACCTCATTTCTATGTGGACACCGCCCATGTGGGCGATGTGCGGTCCTCACTAGAATGTGGAAATGC
>JANOKO010000542.1:0-6078 GCA_031419335.1 Planctomycetota bacterium | reverse complement strand
CTTCCCCGCTGATCTGTGTTCATCTGCGTTCATCTGCGGCTATAACTCGTCATCGCCAAACTCCGGGGGCTGACGCCACCCGGCTCGCCGACGGATGTCCTGCCTCATGTCACACACTCCACTCCTTCAATCCGACCTCCCTGGCATCCCCGTTCGTCGGGGCAAGGTTCGCGATGTCTATGATTTCGGCGACCGGCTACTGCTGGTGGCGAGCGACCGGATCAGCGCGTTTGACTGGGTGCTGCCGACGGGCATTCCCGACAAAGGACGGGTTCTCACCCAGATCAGTGAGTTCTGGTTCTCCCAGCTCGGCGTGCCGCATCATCTGCTGAGCATGGACCCAACCGAGGTGCCGCTCCCGAGCGGAGTCGATCCGGAACCGCTGCGAGGCCGCAGCATGGTCGTTCGCAAATCGAACGTCGTACCAATTGAGTGCGTCGTCCGCGGCTATCTCGCTGGCTCCGGGTGGAAGGAGTACAAGCAGACTCAACAGGTCTGCGGCATCCCGCTGCCATCTGGACTCGTCGAGTGCAGCCGACTCCCCGAGCCGATCTTCACCCCCGCCACCAAGGCCGAAGAAGGCCACGACGAGAACATCCCGTTCGCCCGCATGTGCGACATCGTTGGCCAGGAGATGGCCACCACCCTTCGAGATCGCAGTCTGGAGATCTACCGCCGAGGCTCCGAGTACGCTCGCTCGAAGGGAATCCTGATCGCGGACACGAAATATGAGTTCGGAGTCTGCGGCGACGAGATCATCCTGATCGACGAAGTTCTGACCCCCGATAGCTCCAGGTTCTGGCCCATGGACCAGTATCATTCCGGAAAAAGCCAGCCATCATTTGACAAGCAGTTCGTCCGCGACTGGCTGGAGTCGAGCACTTGGGACAAGAACTCCCCACCGCCCGCACTCCCGGCGGAGGTCGTGACCCACACCCGTTCTAAATACATCGAAGCCTACGAACGCCTCTCGGGTCTGTCGTTCGAGTGGAAGTAGCCAGCGTGACCAGGCACGATTCTCAACCCAGTCCCTATTCGCACTGAGAGTCTGTCGACCCCATGAAAAGACCACCGCAGATTTCTATGCGGTGGTCATGGATCTGTGGATGGGTGACTTAGGCCACCTATTTGCTGCAGGCTGCCTTCAGGTCGCTGACCTTGTCGGTCTTTTCCCAAGTGAAGCCGTCACCCGTGCGACCAAAGTGGCCTCCAGAGGCCGTCGGCAGAAAGACCGGTCGGCGCAGCTGGAGGTGGTTGATAATCCCTCGCGGAGTCAGTGGAAACACAGCCCGGACCGCTGCTTCGAGGGACTCTTCGCTGACGATCGAGCTGCCACGGGTATCGACCCGGATACTGACCGGATCGGCGACGCCGATCGCGTAAGCGAGTTGGACTTCGCACTCCTTGGCCAGACCAGCGGCGACGATATTCTTCGCCACGTACCGGGCCATGTAGGCAGCCGAGCGGTCGACCTTGGTGGGGTCTTTCCCGCTGAACGCCCCGCCCCCGTGACGGCCCCATCCGCCGTAGGTGTCGACGATGATCTTCCGTCCGGTCAGACCGCAATCTCCGTGTGGCCCGCCAACAACGAAACGACCGGTCGGGTTGATGTGGTACTTGGTCGCACTCGATAGCAGTTCGTTCGGCACAGTGGCCGGGACGACATGCTGCTGGATGTACTCTTCGATTTGTGGCTGATCGACGTGCTCGGCATGCTGGGTCGAGACGACGATGGCAGTGATGCCGATCGCCTTACCGTTTTCGTATTGAACCGAGACTTGGCTCTTGCTGTCTGGTCGCAGCCAGTCAACGGCGTTGGCGTGTCGCAATTCGGTCAGTTTGTTCAGGATGCGATGCGACAGGGCGATCGGCAGTGGCATCAGTTCTGGCGTCTGGTCACAGGCGTAACCGAACATCAACCCTTGGTCCCCGGCTCCGTCCCGGTCGACGCCCATGGCGATGTCCGGGCTTTGCGAGTGGAGCTTGACCAGCACATGACAGGTATCGGCGTTGAAGCCAATGTCGTTGCTGGTGTAGCCGATGTCGCGGATCACCTTGCGAGTGACCTGCTCGAAATCGACCTTGGCGGTCGAGGTGATCTCCCCCGCCAGACAGACAAAGTCGGTCGTGCAAAGTGTTTCACAGGCCACACGGGCCATCGGGTCTTGTGCGAAGATCGCGTCAACGACTCCGTCGGAGACCTGGTCGGACACTTTGTCCGGATGCCCCTGGCTCACCGACTCGCTCGTGAAAATGAATCGTGACATCAATCAATCACCTGTCGAAAGGACTCGAAACCCGCTGCACCTCGCACCGCTGCGATCACTGCCTGATGGCAGCCCATTGTGGCCGCTGAACCTATAGTCGCTCACTCAGCGGACTCTGGGACTTCGGAAACTGGGGCAGTATCGTCTTCGAACCAGGGAGATCGATCAACAGATCGATCGTTTATTTCTCCCAAATTCCGAATTCGAGTACCGATTTAATGAGACTTGCGCGTCCTATCCGGATGACTTGGGCAAACTCTGCTTGGCGGAAACCTCCAATCTGCGTAAGATCGGGGTGCTTCGTTCACGGTGCCGGAGAGAGGGGTTTGTGTATCTTCCATGGCTGATTTGACATCCATCAAAGCGATTGTCACTCGCGTGCTCATCGTTGAGGACGATCCCGACGAAATCGAGTTTCTCAAAGCTTTCCTCGAACGTAATGAGATGTACGTCGATGTGGCGCGGGATGCCGGTCAAGCACGCGCTGCGTTTCATATGCACCCGCCCGATTTCGTGCTCTGCGACGGAATGCTCCCGAATGGAGTCACCGGATTCGAGTTGGTGGAACGGATGAAGCAGGAAAACGTCAACATCCCCGTCATGATGCTGACCGCGATCGACATGGACGATGCACGAGAACTGGCCAAGCGGGTGGGGGTCGACGACTATTTGACGAAGCCGTACGACCCCGTGGAACTGTTGGCTCGCATGCGGCAAGTCGCCGAAGCGGTCTGGAAACGTAAACACCTGGGTGATGGTGAAGGCGAGGAATCGAAAATCAGTTTCACCTGTCCCGAGTGCAACAAGAAGCTGCGAGTCAAGGGTGGGCATCGGGGGCGGATGCTGAATTGTCCTCGCTGTGGCCAGCCAGTTTCCGTTCCGTTCCACTCTTGATCGTGCTGAACGGGATTGCGAGACTGTACTTCCCAGTACACAGAAGCCTGGGGCAGACGTATATCAGGAGTCCATTCCATGAATCCGCCGATCCTGATTGTTCTGACGGGCAAGCACAAAGGAAAGCGTGTCAAGCTGACAGATGCGGAGACCGTGATCGGACGAGATGAGGGTGCCAAGATCCGAGTCGCGACTCACGAAATCAGTCGGCAACACTGTTTGCTGATGCCTCATCCCGAGGGGGTTCTGGTCCGGGATTTGGGAAGTCGTAACGGGACGTTTATTAACGGGATCCCGATTGCCGAAGAGACTCTGCTCAAGCCGGGAGACACGCTCACTGCGGGGCCCATGACTTTTGAACTGGAGAGGGGAGATGCCTCGAAAAAGTCGGCAGCTCCAACCAACGCGCGCCGGGGAAAGGCCGATCCGAAGACCTCTGACGACGAGATCGCGAACTGGTTGACGGATGATTCCGACGCAGAACTTACGGCATCGGATACGACCATTCTCACCGGGCGTGCCGCGACCCCCTCCGCTCCCAAGCCACCCAAAACGCCTCGCCGCGAGTTCAAATCGGTGGCTGAAGAGGCCGAAGACATCATCCGTCGGCACTTGGAGAGCTTGAAGTGACCGGAGATGGGAAACGTGAGTCAGCGGGACTCGTCCGATCCAAAACTTGTCCCGACTCTCGCCTTCCGATTGCCCATGACCGAGGTCTCACTGCGAATCGAATCAGATATCGCCTGCACCGTGTGCGGGTGTGTGTGTGATGACCTTTCGCTGCATCTGCGTGGCGACCGCATCGAGCGGGTCGAACGTGCCTGTTCATTGGCAGATCCGTGGTTTGCCGCCCTCGCCGACGCTTCACCCCCTGCCACGGTGATCGCAGATCGAGTGGTTGAACACGACGCGGCCCTCGACGCCGCAGTGGAACTGTTGTCCCGCAGCCAGGCCCCATTGATTTATGGCCTCTCCCGGAGCAGCTCTCCCGGACAACGTGCCGCAGTGGAATTGGCCGAGAGGCTCGGAGCGACGATTGATACCACAGCGTCCGTGTGCCACGGACCATCCATTATGGCGATTCAAGAGGTCGGTGAATCGACCTGTACACTGGGCGAGGTCGCTCACCGTGCGGACCTGGTCATCTTCTGGGGAGCCAACCCGGCTGTCAGTCATCCTCGGCACTTTGAGCGTTACTCCCTCGAACCGCGCAGTGACCTGCTGCCTCGGGGGCGAGCCGACCGGCGAGTCATTGTGATCAATCCGGTTCCCAACGAGACCAGTTCCCTGGCCGACCGCTACGTCGCCGTTCCCGAGGGACGCGACTTTGAACTCATTTGGCACTTGCGAGAACTGGTACGCCAGCCGCAGTCGATCCCCACCAGTGATCTCGGCATTGCCCCAGCCGATTTGCGCTCACTCGCCCAGCAACTGCAAGCGTGCCGCTATGGTGTCGTGTTCTTCGGTCTTGGATTGGCTCAGAGCAAGCTTGGACATCTCGTGGTCAGTGGATTGCTGAAACTCGTGGCCGACTTGAATGCCCACACGCGGTTCGCGGCTCGCAGACTCCGCCTGCCTGGGGATGTGGCCGGGGCGGACAGCGTTCTCTGCTGGCAAACCGGATTTCCCTTTGCCGTGAATATGGGACGCGGTTACCCGCGCTACAACCCCGGAGAGTTCTCCGCGCAGGATCTTCTGGAACGGGGCGATGTCGACAGTTGCGTCCTGCTGGGGACAGAGAGCCTGCACGAGTTCAGTCCCGCTGCCCGCTCTCATCTCGCCGCGATCCCGACCATTGTCCTGGAGTATCCGCACATCACGCCCCAGCTTGCGGGTTCCGTGCGTTTTACGACCGCGGTCTACGGCATTCACGCCGCGGGCACAGCCTACCGCATGGATGAAACCCCCATCCCGCTCCGACAATTATGCTCCAGCCCCTATCCCACCGATGAGGCCGTGCTGAAGGGGATACTGGCGAGGTTGGGGAGCGCGTGCCGGTAGTCGAGAGGTCAGGCTTCGCCTCATTACTTTTCAGAAGGGGATGCACCCTTATCCATCCCTCTTGTTCCTATCGTCACCCAGACATCCAAGCGCTGTCTGTGCTGTTAGAGGGGTCATTCAGGATCGCTTTCAACAACAATCGGATGAGGCGGGGTAGCCCCGGACTGATGAAAATTGGGTCTTGACATCAGAAGGTGAGCTTCCGGTTTTTGATTCGCCAAGCCCAACGCCGCATGCTCATTGACACATCAAATGGACATTCTCCGAAGCAAACGTGCTCAATTCATCAGGCCGGAAACACTGCGTCAAGCCCAATCTTTCATCAGGCCAGGGTCGCCCCGGTTGATTCGTAGGGTGGCCCGGACTTTGCTTTGGATGTCTGGGTGACGCAGGAATGAGGGGGATGGAAAGGTGAGCGAGTCCTACGCAATCTTGTATAGCCCGGCCGAGCGGCGGCAAGTGGAG
Source organism: Planctomycetota bacterium (assembly GCA_031419335.1). Lineage (GTDB taxonomy): Bacteria > Planctomycetota > Planctomycetia > Planctomycetales > Planctomycetaceae > TH-plancto1. The sequence goes on along the minus strand of JANOKO010000542.1, from coordinate 451 downwards.
TATCGGCATGAGCACCAGACAGAAGTGACCGTTGGTCTGCCGGGTGCATTCACTCCATCGGCGAATGCACCCAGCCAGTAGGGGAGCGAGTGATCAGACAGGTCAGGATTCCCGCCACCTGCCTCAAAATCGGGCTGTTCTCAAACGCGGATTGCGTCAAAACGAATGTCTGGAGAGAATCCTGGATGGCTGCCAACCGTGTGAGTTGAGAACGCTTGATCGGTCTCGCCATGTGTTTCCAGCACCTCCCCGGATGGCAGGATGCCGCTGCGTCAGACCTTGCAATGGATGCTCGTGCTTCTCGCGACGATTGTGATCGTCGGTGGCGGGGGTGTGTTCTGGTTATGGGGACGGAGTGAAGCACTGCTGAAGCGGGAGATCACCCAGCGGCTTGAGCAATTTGCCCCCGATTTGCCGATCGAATTTGCGCGGGCGTCGCTGGAGACCGATG
>JANOKO010000541.1:0-1051 GCA_031419335.1 Planctomycetota bacterium | reverse complement strand
CCCGTCGTGCCTCCTCTGGGGCCAGATGAAGGAGCCCCGGCCTACTGGATCGTGTCAGCCGATCCCGCGGAACATACCCGACGCGGCTTATACATCCTGCAACGACGCAACTTCCGCTTTCCAATGTTTGATGTGTTCGACCTTCCAATTAATGCAGTGAGTGCCCCGTCTCGCGATGTCACTACGGTGGCTCCGCAGGCACTCTGGCTCCTCAACAACGGAACGGTGTCTCGCCAGACGGCGGCGTTCGCAGCCCGCATTCGCGCTGTCGCCCATGAGGGCTGGAACATCCCAGACTTTGGTCCTGGCCAATCCGGTTGGGAAGGGGCCAAGACTCGCCCGCACGCCGGGTGGGCTCGGCGAGTCAACAACGGTCGTCCGATACCAGCACACGATGCCCCGGAGGGGAGCGTCCTCACACACGGCCCGACGAGTGTCCAGTGGAAAGTGCCCGCTGACGGGACGGGTCCGCTTCAGATTCGCGGCAGTCTGTGGAATGTTCGGAGGCTGGGACGCAGTGGCCCCTGGAAGCTCTGGAAGAATGACACCTCCCTGATCGCCGAGGGCATTGTGAACGATGCATCAGGGACCTCCGACAACCCGATGGAGATCGTCGCTCTCGATTCCGTGCAGGGACAACCTGGTGATTCATTTCGTCTCGAGATACTCGAAGAAGACTTCGTCGGAGTGAATCTGTTGATCACCTCACCGCGAGGAACTCATGACCTCACAACCGATTTCTCCCTGGCCTCGAACCCCACGACAAACGATTGGCAATACAGCGAGTCGCTCGCCAACGGCGGAGGTCCACTGCTTCACGCCATTTTCGGCGGGCAGTCAGACACCCCAGCGTCGTGGGTCGAACGGGCCTGGCAGCTGGCCTTGGGACGCTCGCCCACGCCCGAGGAGCGTGACGAGTCATTGGCGCTGTTGAAGACGATTTCTCCGGAGAAGCCGGAGGGTGCCCTTTCGCAGCTGTGCCTGGCACTGATCAACATGCAGGAGTTCAGTTATGTGGACTAATCGCATTCCAGTTTCAACTCACTGCCAG
>JANOKO010000540.1:0-3985 GCA_031419335.1 Planctomycetota bacterium | reverse complement strand
CGCGACCCTCGCTCCCCATCTGGAGCGCTGGCGGCAACACGTCCAGCGCCACTCCCACCGCCCCGACTTCGACCCCTTCACCCCGCAATACCGCTGGCTGATCGAGGAGTCCCGCGTGGCCGCGTTTGCCCAGTCTTTGGGCGTGGGTGTGGCGGTTTCGGAGAAGAAGCTGATGGACGCCTGGGGCAGGATGTAAACCTCCCATCAGGCCCCTGGCGGATTGGCTTCTTCTTCGACCACCACCACCCCAGGACTTCCGGGTATACAGGGAGTCAGAGTGGCGGAGAGATTACCAAACAATTGGAGAATCTCTTTGTTCAGGTCGAGCAGCTCTCGGTACACCTCTTGGTCGCCACCTGGTCGACAGCCCTCGTAATAGACCATCTGCTCGAAATAGGTCTTCGCTTGCTGCACAGTGGCTCCGTTGACGAGCGCCACGTTCATGAGCTGTAAAAAACCGAGGACAGAGAGAGCGGTCGTAGAGAGCGTCAAGATTTCCTTGTCATATCCAATAAACGCCCTGGCTTTGCCCCTGTCGTCTCGGGCTATGATTTTCCCAAGTGAAAGGGCCGTGTTGCAGGAGATCAAATGGACAATCGCGCCACCGACGATCGCCTGAATTTCCGAATTGGTCATCAATGAGGACAGTACAAACGGAGTACATGTCCCTCCCGAAGGAAATTCACTCATCGCGCCGTGGCCGCAACCAATGATGAGTCCCGTACAAGGATTCGTCGAAACCGTGGTCGCCAACTGCTGAACTTCAGTGCAACCAACGAGAGAATTGGTGGTTGTCAGCCCAGATCGGATGTAGCGGACATCGGAACTGATGAGGCTGAGCAACTTTTCACCCACAGCTTGGGTTCCCGGTTCATTCGTCACCATGAGAGCTACCGTATACTCGGCATGGGCATTGCCCGGTCCCGTGGGTAACGGGGGTTCTGTACAAGGCACGGGAGTCGGACGAACTTGAGGCTGAATCGACGACTGATGCAAGAGTTCGATCTGTCGCTCGATGTAGGCTTGAGCTGTGACTCCCACTGGATGTTTAGCCTGAATCAGGGGAATCAATTCTGTGGCCGTCAGTTCACCGTGATTCCAATGCAGATATTTTGTATTTGGCTTGGCACTCAGCCTCGCCAAAACCAACTTCTGGCGCTGTGCTTCAGACAGATTGTGAAGCGTTCTCGGGCTGGTGGGATTTGAGGCCAGGATTTCACTCAGGGTCTGGGTGGTCCCATTTGCATCGATATACACGAGAGATCCCAAGTCTTCCGCGTTGAATTTCAGTGAGGGTGGTGTGAGCAGAGTCAGTTGTCTTCCCATGTGGGAACTCCGGTGTGTTGATAATTCGTGATAGTGAGAGTAGTCTCTGCACTAAGAGGGGCGGTGATCACACGTGCTGTGGTGTCACAGTACGGAGATTTTCCACGGAATGCAAATCTCGAATGCTCTGTGTCGCTGCTTCACCCAATTCGTAAGAGAGACGGGTCTGTGATGTCCAAACAAATGGTGTGGTGTGTCGTCGCGCTGTTCGCCGCGGGTCAGGTATCCCAAGCAAAAGATGCGTGCCCTGGTGTACGCTGGGGTGGGCCGAATGGGCAAGGATTGTACATGTGGTACTCTCCCTATTGCCTGCCAGATACGGGTGCCACGGCACTGTGGCTCCCCTCGACAGCAGTGCAGCAGTATTGCCCCAAGGGGCATACGCCGGAGTGGTGCGTCGGTGGACTCGGCCCCAAGCCCTCCAAGGTCCACCCTAACTTAAAGGTGGGGTATGGAGTTGCCGGAGCTGGCCCCGCCAGATGGAATGAGCCTTTCTCGAAGTTTGAGAATCCGCACACCGGACAGCCTTTGCCCGGAGAAACTCAGACCTTCAAAGCGAAGTTCGCACTTGAAAACGGAGACATCATATTTGCCAATCTCGTGCGGATCCGAATTCCGAATGAAACCATTCTCTGGGACCAGGAGGGTTCCACAGAACCTGCCCCGTATCAGCTCCACGCAGTTTCCCTGGTAGGGGGCTGGCAAGTCGCTACACCACCGCCCGGCCCGCAGAGAAACTACAAAGACGCCTATCTGATCGAAAAACCGACGCCCACGAACAAGATCGCCAAGGTGGCGCTTGAAACGACTGAAGGAGAGGCCATCATTGCAGACGTGGTGATGCACATGGATTATACTCCTCCAGCTCCTCCGGAACCCGCAGCAAAGTAACTCCAAGGCGAGCGAACCGTGGAAATGTCCCGTAGCCTGGCCCCCCCCGGTCCAGGCGAAACGGACAAGGGCATTATCAGAATTGGTTTGCAGGAAAGGCAGACAGAAATGTCTGCCCCACTGCTTAGAGCATTTTCAGAATTCGTGGTCAATCAGAAGGTTGGAACACTAATCACCACTAATCCACACTCATCCAGAACAGAATTCACTCAGAATCGGATCAGCGAAGATGAACGGAGCTTATTTAGGCTGTTCGAGGAACTCTTCGCAGTCCTCGGGTGTTAACCGGGGGTGTTGGCTGCGGGCACAGCGGAAGCTGATACCGATTGACATTTCATCGCGGTTGACAATCGTGCGGCAGCGCGCTCCGTCGCGCAAAGCGTCCTCTCCCGACACGGACTCTCGGATCATGTGGTAATCACTGCCCCGGACGACGAATTTGTCGGACGGAAGTCCCACAGTGGTGAGAACAATCCCCGGATAGATGCTATGTGGAGTCATCGTCCACTCGGCGGCATTGGAGAACAGCCCCAGGACGGGAACATCACCGACCAGCACCCGGTCAAACGCAGCACCACCCACAGGACCAATGGCCCAGTTTTGAATGCGAGTCTCGTCGTCTCCCCACGGGAACTTGGACTGTCCTCGGTTTGTGGCCACGAGTTCGTACTCCGATTCAAACATCAGCCGCTTACCCATCAATTCAGCGGTCCACAACGCATCGTCCCAGCTCAAACCCGTAGCGACATGGTCCGCGGGCATTTTCTCTAATTTGCCACCCAACAAGGGGAGGGGAATGAAGTTCTCGGACATCCCCTGAAGTTTCGCGTAGGTGACCTCTGCAGTATCGAGAAAAAAACCGGGTATGCGCCGGCGGTGCATCAATGTTTCGCTGGTTTGATTCCCAATCTGTTGATCGTCGGCCTGTTTTACGATGGCCATCCCGCTCACGACATCTGCTTCTGGGATCTCGATCTTGCGCAGCTGAATGACCCCGCTGGGTCGCTTGTCGAATTGCATGTGTCGCATCCCAACGGGGATCTCCTCTTCCGGTTTGGGGACACGGCGCATCACCTCATGAAACCGCCCGTCCTTCAAAGCGGCCACGATGAAGTAGTCACCCGGCGGCAACATCAACTCCGCCGGGGATGTCTTCGGCACACGGTAATATCTCGTTTTATCCAGGATCCCGTACATGGGATGGAATTGCCAAACTGCCAGTTCAGCTCCTTCGGGGTTGGTTGCGATTTCAACTCGAATTGGCACCGACAGCATGGTCTCAAATGGGTTCTTGCCAGGAGCCAATTCTCGTTTGGCACCGCTGGACAGCATCGTCACTCCCCAAATGCTGGCCACCAGTACTCCGAGAACAGAGAATCCGGTCCACAGCATTCGCGACGACAGCCGACCGTCCCTTTGTGGGATGCGGGCTTCCACAAAACTCTTCGGAGTCGAAATCGAAATCGAGGGAGCCGAAGTCGTGGCTGGCTGTGGTGCTGGACTCGTGCCTGATCTCATTTTCTTCCCGGTCGGAACCACCGTATCGGCCAATTTGTCTGCCGCGTTGTCGGACTGCCACTGCCGCAGATCCCGTGCGATCTCAACGGCGGAGGCGTAGCGGTCCATGGGGGACTTTTGTAGACACTTCAGACAGATGCGTTCCAGAGCTTCGGGGAGCAACGGATTCAAGGATCGGGGAGAAAGCGGCTCGACGAATTGCAGCTTATTGGAAAAGTCGTTGTCTCGGACATCGAAGGGCCGCTGACCG
>JANOKO010000539.1:0-1105 GCA_031419335.1 Planctomycetota bacterium | reverse complement strand
CAGACCATGTACCAGTTCCAGCGGCCTTGGAGGTCCAGTGATGTTTCGATTCCTGCCTTACCTGCTCAAGACATTGTGGCGACATCGCACGCGGACACTGCTCACCGTGAGTGGGTCAGCTGTGTCGTTGTTCGTGTTCTCATTCGTCCTCTCGGTGCAAGTGGGTCTGAAGCAACTGACCGAGCAGGACGACTCGGTCTTGATTGTGTTCCAGGCCAACAAATTCTGCCCGGCGACGAGTCACTTGCCGCAGGATTACGAACTCAAGATTCGCGAGATTCCCGGTGTTCGCAACGTCGTACCGATCCAGGTCTTCACGAACAATTGCCGCGCCAGCTTGGATGTGGTCGTGTTTTATGGCATTCCCGCCGAACAAGTCCGGCAGGCCCGAGACTTCACGCTTGTTTCGGGGAATTGGTCAGAGTTTGAGTCGCATCAAGACACGGGGGTCGTAGGACAACGTCTGGCGACGCGGAGAAAGTTGAAGGTCGGCGACAAGTTCTCCGTGGGGACAGTCACCGTGACCGTTTCGGGGATCTTCACCAGTTCGAATCCCTCTGAAGAGGACTACGTCTATTGCCATCTGGGGTTCTTGCAGCGAACGCGAGGGCTGGACCTCGTTGGCACCGTGACCCAGCATGAGGTGTTCCTGGCATCCGGAGCCGACCCGGCAATGGTGGCCAGCGCGATCGACGTGCGGCTCAAGGGGGGGCCGGTCCTGACCGATACTCGCACGAAGGGCGTCTTCCAAGCCTCCAGCCTCGCGGACCTGGTCGGTTTGATCGATCTCTCGAAGTACCTGGGCTATGCCTGTCTGGGGCTCATGACCGTGCTGCTCTCGACGACGACGATCATGACGGTCGAGGACCGGGTACAACAACACGCGGTCCTCCAAACACTAGGTGTCTCTACGGGACGTATCTTTCGATTGGTGCTTTCGGAATGCTTGCTGCTCAGCATGGTGGGTGGTTTCATGGGCGTATTTGCTGCAGCCGTGACGCTGCAGTTCAGCGGCATGTCCGTCGGAGCGGAGGCGGTGACGATCGCTTTTACTCCTTCCCGCGAAGTGTTGTGGACCGGTGCTGTGGTGACCGTGCTGGTCGGT
>JANOKO010000538.1:0-6443 GCA_031419335.1 Planctomycetota bacterium | reverse complement strand
ATTGTCAATGCTTGCTGAAGGAACCGCAGCTCAGGCTCTCGAAACGCTGGCGGTGCTGCGCAAGAATCTGGAGACCGTGATTCGAGGGCGTCCGGAGTCGCTCGACCTGCTGATTATCTCGCTCCTGGCCAATGGGTCGGTGTTGATGGAGGACGTGCCAGGCGTCGGCAAAACGACGCTAGCCAAGGCGCTGGCCCGATCGCTGGCAGCAGACTTTGGACGGATCCAGTTCACTCCCGACTTGCTTCCATCAGATATCCTGGGAGCGTCGGTCTATAACCCGCGCGACGGGTCATTCACGTTTCGCAAGGGTCCGATTTTTTGCAGTGTGCTATTGGCCGACGAGATCAACCGGTCCAGTCCGCGCACGCAGTCTTCACTGCTGGAAGCGATGAGCGAAGGGCAAGCGACGATCGATGGCGTACGGTATCCGCTACCCTCACCGTTTCTCGTTCTTGCAACACAGAACCCTGTCGACTTTCAGGGCACCTATCCACTTCCCGAAGCCCAACTGGATCGCTTCTTGATCCAGATGAGCCTGGGATATCCGGACCGGGACATGGAGGTCGAGATTCTGTTTGATCAGGCGGTCGATGTCCCCATCGATCATATTCGCCCCGTGTTGTCACTTGATCAGGTTCGCGACTTGCAAGGCAAAGTCCGCGAGGTTCGAGTTGAACGCACTGTGGCTGAATACGCCACCGACCTCGCTCGCCACACTCGACAGCACGCACACCTGAAACTCGGAGTCAGCCCGCGCGGGACGCTGATGCTGTTCCGTGCGGCTCAGGCAGCGGCCTTTATGGCTGGACGTGACTATGTGATTCCGGATGATGTCCAACGAGTGGCGGCTCCCGTTCTGGCTCACCGAACGGTGCTGACATCAAAAGCCAAATTCGGATCGATGTCGAAGGATCAAGTGATCCGGGAGATTCTCTCCGAGGTCCGAGTTCCGGTATGATATCGGCTCGTTCCGAATGGCTGCTGGCATGTGAGATGAGGGAGAGAGTTCGATGATGCGATGGATGTTCTGTTTTGTCGCAATGGTGTTGGTGACTGCGACAGCTTGTGTCCAGGCGGAGGAACTCAGTGAGACGGAGCAACGGTTGCTCAAGGATGTCAGCGTGCTGGCATCGGATGAGTTCGAAGGACGCGGAGTCGGGACCGAGGGACTCAACAAGGCAGCGGCCTATATTGAGGGGATCTTCCGTGAAGCGGGGCTGAACGTCACTGTCGATAACGGGGACGCCTTCCAGGAGTTCGAGGTCTCCAACGGGGCCAAGCTCGAAGATGGGAACTCGTTGGAGGTCGTCGATGCGGCGGGGGTAAAGCAGACGCTCGAGATGGACAAGACGTTTCGCACCTGTTCATTCTCTGAACCGGGGACGTTTGATGCGGAGCTCGTTTTCGCAGGGTATGCCCTGGAGACCGAGAAGTACAATGATTTCGAGGGCCTTGATGTCAAAGACAAGGTGGTCCTGCTGCTCCGCCGGTCGCCGAAGACTGGGGATCCTCACGCGGGATTCAATTCACGTGATGCCTCTCTGAAGACTAAGCTCAGTCATTGCTACCGCCGTGGGGCGAAGGCCGTACTGATCCTGAACGACGGGACTTCCGCGAAGGCTGACCGCGCTGCTCTCGAAGAGAAGTTGGCGAAGGCTAAGGACAAGATCGTCGAACTCGTTGAGAAGACGACGCCGACCGGTGCTGTCATCGAATCGGGAAGTGGAAGTGGACAGCCACCCGAAGCCGACAAGGCTCAGGCCGAACTCCCAGCCGCTGTCGCTCACCTGCGGCAGTTGCGAGAAATGCTCGCTGCGTTTGATGCTGACCCCCTGATGGAGTTCGGGTACGCGGGTGAGAAGAGCGGGGACGCGCTGCCGACGTTTCATGTGAAGCGGGCCGCAGTGGAGTCGCTCATCAAGACGGCCACCGGCAAGACGCTGGCGGAGATCGAGGCCTCGATCGAAGCGACGATGAAGCCCGCCAGCCAAGTGCTGACCGGCATGCGAGCGACCGGCAAAGCGAGTCTGCGCATCGAGAAGGTCACGGTCAAAAACGTAATCGGCGTGTTGGAAGGGGAAGGTCCGCTCAAGGAAGAAACGATCGTTGTCGGGGCGCACTACGACCACTTGGGCCACGGCGGTGATGGCTCGCTGCAACCGGGATCTAAGGAGATTCACAACGGGGCGGATGACAACGGCTCCGGCTCAGCCGGGTTGTTAGAGCTGGTTCGTCGACTGGCAGCGAGGAAGGAGAAACTGCCTCGGAGGATTGTGTTCATGGCCTTCACCGGTGAGGAGCGCGGGCTGCTGGGCTCGGCTCACTATGTGAAGTCCCCGCTGTTCCCGATTGAGCAGACAGTCGTGATGTTCAACCTCGATATGATTGGCCGGATGGAGCAGTCCAACCTGACCGTCTATGGCACAGGGACTTCCAGTTTCTGGGATCAGCGCGTTGACGCAGCCGGGACAGCGAGCGGGCTGACTCTCATTAAAAAACCCGAAGGATTCGGCCCCAGCGACCACTCCTCGTTTTATGCCAAAAAGATTCCCGTGCTGCATGTCTTTGGCGGTCTGCACACGGACTACCATCGCCCGAGCGACGATGTCGAGAAGCTCAACGTTCCCGGTATGAAGCAAGCCACTGACTTTTTCGAGTCGCTCATCATTCAGGCAGCTCAGTCCACGACCAAACCAGACTACATCGAGATTCTGGGCAAAGCCCAGATTGAACGCACGGGGAGCCGGCCGTACTTCGGCAGTATTCCAGACTTTAACTCCGACCAGAAAGGGTTTGCCCTCATGGGGGTGGCCCCCGGTGGTCCAGCAGACCAGGCGGGACTCAAGGCGGGAGATGTCATTATCCAGTTGGGTGAACAGAAGATTGGCAGCCTCGACGACTTCGACCTCGCCCTGCGAAAGTTTTCAGCGGGTGACAAAGCCGAAGTGACCGTACGCCGCGAAGAGCAAGAGGTCAAGCTGACTGTTACGCTGGGCCAACCGCGAGGGTAACACCCGTGGAACAATGACTGGTGTCGTGAGTCGCCCAGGATTGCCGGTCCGATCGGCTCGGAGAGGGATCGCGTCAATTCGCAGCCCAGACCAAGACACGTTCGAGATCTCCCATCTGCTGCAATAGCCGCACTCGTGAGAGCGAACTGCCAGTCCCAAACGCTGGGGAGTAAGCGTGATTGTGATCGACGATCGTCACCGCCTCAACCAGATCGTCCAACGTCCAGACGCTGCGATCGCGCGATGCGGCCACCCACTTCGTGATCCAGAGTATCACCGAGACGACCAGGACCATCGTCCGCATCCCGTCGATCAGCGACTCCCCATACGCCGCCTTCCCGCAGAGGTGCAGCCCCTGTACCTTGACTCGCAGATACCTGGTGAGCAATGTCTCCATCTCCGGGGTGAGTCCGCCGAACGACTCATTGAGCTGGGCAAAGGGGACGGCGGAGAGGCTGCGATGGGGAGTGGGGGTCACTCCCGTTCCACGTGCGAATCGAATCCCGGCCCAGAAGAACTTCCAGCGCATCCTCCAAGTCGGCTGGATCGCCAGCGTGTCGTGCCGCGCGTATTGCCCCGCCGCTAGGCGAAAGAGCTTGAGGCCCGTTCGCGTGGGCTCGCTAACGGTGATCTCATCCACCCGATGTTCGCTCTCCACATACAGCAACTCGATCAACGCCGTCAGCTTGTCTCGGGTAAGGTGCTGTAGGGGGGTTTGTGCCAGCAACGAGCACCACTCCAGGATTCTCCGCAGCCGCATGACGAGCGTGGTCCCCTCGACATGCAACATCGCATCCAGGGCATCGACGCAGTCTAAGAACTCCGGCCAGCCGACCTGCTGCCTATTGACGAGTTCCGGCGGAGGGCTGCCGGTGTAGTGGCTCGGCAAGACGAGCTGTGCGAGTTCACGCAGTTCTCGCTCTTGCTGCGTGACTGGCCGACCGAGGTTTTTGACCACGGATGGGCAACTGAACCGCAGACTGACCGACAGCCCATCGCCCGCCGGATGAAAGGCATACGGATAAATGCGGCACGCCAGTGGTTTGGCGGGTTCGCCAAACTTGGCATGGATCCGGCAGAGACCTTGTTCATTGAGGAAGGCACACGCTCCGTCTTCGCGCGTCGCCAAGCGTTTTTTTCCGCGCGGACCGTCCGCGACGAATAGCTCATTCTCTGCGGGCCAGTCGGGCAGGTTGGTCCATTTCTGACTCACGATGCGCTGCTCTTCCGCGTCGGTGATGTAAATCGCATGCTGCCGACAGCACCCGCCACAGTTGTGGCAGCTCCAGTTCTGGATCGTCGGGAGTTCTAAAGACATGCGAGTCATGGCTTGGTCGCTGCCGGAGCCTGAATCGCCGCCTCGATGACGGGGAGCAGTTTCGCATTCCACACCGCGTATCCCTCCAGGTTCAGGTGCAGCATGTCGGGCTTAAAGTATTTCGGTTGCGCCGCTCCCTGGTCATCCAGCAGAGTCGACGCCAGATCGACAAACGTCAGTTGCGGGTCGCGAGCACAGCGGGCCTTGAGCAGGGCATTGGCCGCCTCCTGATCGAGCCGCAGCTTGGCGCGAGCGGGGCTGTACTTAATGGTGAGGCAGATCAGTTTCGCTTCGGGAAGTGCCGCCCGATGCTGGGTGATGAGCGTCTCGAAGTCGACCACAACCTGGCAGGCAGAGCGACCATTGGCGAGGTCATTGTCGCCTTCATACAGGACAACTGCGCGCGGCTGATGCGGGGGCACGACTCGTGTATAGAAGTGGGCTGCCGCCGCCATATCCGATCCACCAAAACCCCGGTTCACGGTCCGGAGGTTGGGAAACGAGGCCGGGAGATCCCACAGCCGGGCACTCGAGCTGCCATAGAACAGCACCCCGCCCGGTTCAGGAGGAATGGCTTGGTCGGCGGCCTCGAATTTCTGGATATCGGCCTCCCACTTGGAGAGGACTGTCGGCTTTTCCTCAGCCTGGACGCTGCCTATTCCCAGCAGTGTCGCGACCCAGCAGACACTCGCAACGATCGCACACGGAAAGACGTTCAAGACTCACTCCTCAATGTTTAACATCCCGTGACTTATGCTATCGCCCGATGACTGCCGGAGAAAGTCGGTGAGATCCTCATTCGAGGGAACGATGGAATGCGTCGGATCCCTCCATGGCAGGTGAACGGTGTGAGTTGTTCGTCAATTCCGGCTTGACTCACATCAATTCGTGCCGATAAGGTCAATGAGCGAAACGCCCTCCTGATTGAGTTCCATGCTCATTTCCTCACCCACCCGTCGACAACTCCTCCAAATCGGGGCACTCAGTCTATGCGCTGGTCCTGAGTTGGCAGGGTCGGAGGGGGAGCCGCGCCGCGGAACCGCCAAGCATGGCATTCTCATCTTCCTTCAGGGTGGTCCCAGTCAGCTCGACATGTGGGATCCGAAGCCGGACGCGCCGACTGAAGTGCGTGGCCCGTTTACCCCCATCGAGACCGCACTACCCGGCTTGCGGTTGACCAATCTGCTCCCGTTGACAGCGAAGATCGCAAACAAGATCGCCGTCGTGCGGTCGATGTCGCACCAGTTCAATAATCATATCGCAGGGACCTATGTGATGTTGACCGGTTCGGTGCTTCAACCGAACGCGGATCGAGAGGCCGCTCCGCACGATGCGCCGGGTCCGGGAGCCATCCTGAACTACCTGCACCGCGAAGCCCACGGTGTCCCTGCTGCGGTCTCGTTGCCGACCTGGTTGAGTATCCCTGGACCATCGAACCGTATGCCGGGGCAGTACGCGGGGTATCTAGGATCAACGCACGATCCGTTTCTGATTCAAGGAGAACCACACAAACTCGGCTTTAAGCCGCTGAGTCTGACCCTACCCGGAGAGGTGCCGCTGGCCCGATTCGAATCTCGATCTCAACTGTTAGGGAAGATCGATGAGGTCACACGAGATCTCGATGCGAAAGGCACGCGCACTCATGATCGGCTCTATGCGAGTGCGGTCGACTTGCTGATGAATCCCAAATTCCGCGAGGCTCTCGATCTCTCTCAGGAGTCACCGGTGGTCCGCTACAAGTATGGCTTTACCAAGATCGGACAGTCGCTGCTGCTCGCGCGGCGTCTCATCGAGGCGGGAGTGGCGTGGGTGGCATACAATGAATTCAACCAGCACTGGGACATTCATGCCGCCATCGAGTCATCGAAGAAAGACCGCGTTCCTCCGCTCGACCGCGCCTATTCTGCGCTCATCGAAGATTTGGATCAGCGCGGCTTGCTCGATTCGACGATTGTCATCAATACCGGCGAGTTCGGTCGGACACCGGTCATGAACAAGGACGCTGGTCGCGACCACTGGCCTGATGTGTATTCGCTGGCGATCTGCGGTGGCGGCATCCAGGGGGGACAAGTCTATGGAGCCAGTGACCAACGGGGAGCCTACCCCGCGAC
>JANOKO010000537.1:0-4338 GCA_031419335.1 Planctomycetota bacterium | reverse complement strand
CATGGCGAAGATGAAGGACCAGGCCATCGTTTGTAACATCGGCCACTTCGACAACGAAATCCAGATCGACAAGCTCAACAATCGCACCGATGTCAAGCGGCTGAACATCAAGCCGCAGGTCGACAAGTACACCTTCCCGACCAAGAACAGCATCTACATGCTCGCCGAAGGTCGCCTCGTGAACCTGGGCTGTGCCACCGGCCACCCGAGCTTCGTGATGAGCAACAGCTTCACGAACCAGTGCCTGGCCCAGATGGAACTGTGGGCCACGAAGGGGGATCGCCCGATCGGCGTGACCGTCCTGCCGAAGAAGCTCGACGAGGAAGTGGCCCGGCTGCACCTCGGCAAGATCGGCGTGAAGCTGACCAAGCTGACGCAGGAGCAAGCCGACTACATCAGCGTGCCGGTCGATGGACCGTACAAGGCGGAGCACTACCGGTACTAAGGTGAGAGCGAACGGAGGATGTTAGTCCCCCGTATCGAACGGATGCAGACCTCCACAGCCCAGCCTCTCTTCCGAGTGGCTGGGCTGCGTTCTTTGTCCGATTTCAGTACAACTCAACGTGAAATGTCGGGATTGAGATGGCCCTGCCTCAGCATGGACGGCCTCATCGATCTCGTGAAGCAGAAAGCCCGCCGTCACATGGCAGAATTGCATTCCCTCCAGTGGGAGCCCATTCAAGATCTGCCGAGCGACTGGCAATCCAGCCTCGTCGATCGCTCGACTTCATCGATGGTCCAAGCGTGGAAGGAGCAATCAGAGCATCTCAGAGAACAGGATCTCTACAAGAACTTTCTGGCCAAGCTTCAGCGGCAGTGGGCCATTGAAACGGGCGTCATCGAAGGCATCTACAGCCTGAGTGAAGGCGCGACCATGACATTGATTGAGAAAGGGTTGGACGCTTCTCTGATCGGACATGAGGACACCGATGGAGATCCCAGCGATGTCGTGGCGAAGATTCAAGATCAGCATCGTGCGATTATGGGTTTGTATCAGTTCGTGTCCGGCCAGCGACAATTGGGGACATCTTATGTGAAGGAGCTGCATCAGGCTCTAACGGCGCATCAACCGACATACGTGGGACGGGACACTCTCGGCAATCTGGTCGAGAGAGATTTGCCGCGAGGTCTCTGGAAGACGCTCCCCAACAACGTCGAGCATCCGGACGGGACGGGCTTTGAATACTGCCCACCGGAGCATGTGGACCAAGAAATGGAGAATCTGATTGCGATCCACCTGTCGCATGTCGGGGATCAGGTTCCTCCCGATATTGAGGCCGCTTGGTTGCACCATCGGTTTACGTTGATTCACCCTTTCACGGATGGCAACGGACGTGTGGCACGTTGTTTGGCGACCCTCGTACTCCTGAAGGATTATTGGCTGCCCTTAGTCGTGACGCGTCGCGACCGAACAGATTACATCGCCGCGCTGCGGTCGGCGGACAGAGGGAATCTAAAACCCTTGGTGGATCAGATCGGCAGTTTGCAGCGAAAGGCCATCCGGCAGGCTCTGAGCCTCAGCGAGGATGTTCTCCAAGAAGCTCTGGCGATGGATCACATCTTGAATGCGGTGAAGGCCAAATTCAGTCGTGAGAGAGCCGAGAAAACCGCTAAGGTCAACCGGGCGCTCGCCACAGCGGATTCTCTCCAGACGTTGGCCAGTCAGCGACTCAAGGACGTGGAGCACGACCTTCAATCCACTTTTACCGGCGAAGGGGTCAAATATAAGGCATACATGTATCAAGGAACACGGGGCCAGGCAAACGCGGGTTATCACCGTTACCAGATCGTTCAATGTGCGAAAGACTTGGGCTACTTCGCTGATTTGCGTCGCTATCAGTCATGGTCGTCCCTGGCAATTGTCCTCGATCAGAGAACAGAGATTCTCTTTTCCTTCCACGGCATCGGTCGCGAGGAGACTGGCGTCTTGGGGTGCGTAGCGATGGTCTATTCGAAAGAGGAAAAAACGGAAAACGGTGAGAAAAACATCAGTGACATTCACCCCCTCACCGATGAACCCTTTGAGTTCAGCTACGTAGAAGATTCCTCGGATGTTCAACAGAGGTTTCGAATTTGGTTGGACCGTTGCGTCCTGCTGGGTCTGAACTATTGGCAGAAGTCTTTGTGATTCAAATTCGACCAATTTCATGATGTGCAACAGCTTCACGAGAGAGCCGTAGCAGAAGTTGTCAGACTTTTGCCGTCCATGTCGCAAAACGAAAAAACAGGGGATGCAACCCCTGGGCTTTTTGCGTGTGTTGACTGGTTTCGAATGGATCGTAAAGAACGGACTGAGTCCCGTGTTACATCGCGGAGGCACCGCACGCCACGGCGGTCGGTTCTTCCAGCGGACTCAGCGACGCACTGCGGCGTTTGAACATGACAACTTCATTTCCCTGGTCGTTGTAATCAATCGAATCCATGAACGACCGCATGAGCAGAATGCCACGTCCGCTGGCCAGTGCAATCGCGTCGTCCTCGGTTGGGTTACGGACTTTTTCGACATCGAAACCCGGCCCCTCATCACGAATGACGAACCGTGCCCCCGCATGGGAGTATTCCGCCAGCAATGTCACCCGGCGACTGCGGAAGGGCTCGATCCCTTTGCGTTCGGAAATGGCTTGATCGAAGGCATCTCCTTCGATTTCCCGGAGCCGTGAACTGACTTCCAGATTGCCATGAATGATCGAGTTGAGTAACGCTTCTTCCAGCGCGACTTGAATGCGCATCCGGTCCCGATCATCGAGTAAACCGAACCGATCACAGTGTTCGACCAGCAGAGTCACCAGATGAGGAACACGGTTCTTTTCGCTTTCCAGGAGGAACTGTAAGGACTCCTGGGTGAGACAGTTTTCCGCTGCCTGCCGCACGGAGCGACTCGCAGCCCGTTCCATCGCGCATTCCATGGGAAACATCCACTCCTGGGGATCACTCCCCTTCACGAGAACCGCTTCGGCCCCATCACGAGCGGCTTGAGCAGAGGACTCGACGGTCATGCTTGAACTGACGATGAACACAGGAGTCGTCATCTGGCGGCTCTGTATTGCAGAGACCAAGTCTCGCCATTCGCCATCCCCGAGATCGGCCTCTGACAGAATCAGATCGATCGGATGGAGTTGCAGCCGCTCCCGAGCCTCTTCGTAGGACGCTGCTCCTTCAATCGTCCAAGTCTCCTGAGACGCCAGCGCCTCGCGAATGAGATCGCGATCAGCAGTCGAAGGATCGACATGCAGGATGACGGGCATGGAAAAACTCCAGTCACAGACCCACTCCGACACGCACAGCGCAGCCCCGCTATGGCCTGTCGGAAACAAGTTGAAACCGCATCGTGGAAGTCAGGAGTGTGGCCTTGTCTCACCGATGTGGTGAGGAATCAACAAGGCTACTGTGCGACCGAATGGTCCAGATGAAGAAGAACACAAGAGGCGGCAGTATGCCACGAATTCCGACCCTTGCCAACACAAAGTGTCAAGAACGCGGAAAACATCGGTCAGTGCGTGTTTATCGATTCTGAGGTATTTGCGTGCGGCGAGACCGGGTGCGGGATGTTCAGAACAGCGATGTCAGCGGAGATCTGTAGGAAAAACACGGGGGCTGGCCCGGAATGCGTGTCGAGCAACCAGGGGCTCCTCTCCGATTCATGGCCCCCTGCCAAGCTGGACCCCCATCCCACGCTTCACTCCTCACCCTCCACCCAGCGCTGTGGTGGCCCAGTCAGAAACCCATCCGGCACCTCCAACGAGCAGGTCATTTCATCGAAGATAGGCTGCAACAGATCCAGTTCGGAATCGGTCCCTTGAGCCGTGACCAGCACCGTGCAGTGAGCCGTCCGAAACGCCCGTAGCTCCGCCCGGTTGAGGAGTTCGAAGCAGACGAACTCAATGTCCCGCCCCAGTCCCGGATGATGAGCCAACTCGGTCGAAATGTCGAACACATCGACCTCGTCGTACAACTCCATAAAGGTGTCGACAGCCGCTTCGAGCAGCTCCTCGACCTCGGGCCGATCCTCCAGCACTGTCGCTGACCAGAACCCGGTGACACTGGGAGCCACTGTAATCGTGACGAACCCGTCCCCTCGCTCTTCGGTCAACGACCAATCTGCGGGGTAGCGAAAGAGAAGACCGTGGTTCTGGTAAAGCGTGTTCATGGGTGGGTGGTAGGACGAGCCCCTTGGCCCGTCCCCAATCGTCTCAAGAGTCTTGAGTGGAAGTGGCGAGGGACAGTAACACCCCATTCCCGATCGCATGGGACGAGGTCGCCCAGGCACAGCTTTGAGAATTCGGGTGGCGGAGCAGTCAGAGGTTACGGCAGACAAGCTCACCATTCAATCCTTCGACC
>JANOKO010000536.1:0-3583 GCA_031419335.1 Planctomycetota bacterium | reverse complement strand
GGTTACAATCGCGTGACTCGAGTCCGCAACGTAGACCTTCGCATGCAGCCGTGAGAGGTGAATGATTTCGACCATTCGTGCCGAACCAATGAGGGTGAGAAAAGCATGCGGGTCAGTTGAACCCTGGCAGATGTTGGTTGGCGAAAGATTCGTCACAAAGCGGACACGAACTTCGTCACGGGCGGGCAGTGAAAGATTGTTGAGAATGAAATCGATACCATCACGTGTGACGTACGGCGATGAGATGACAAGTTCTGTCCGCGCACTTCGGATGAGGTTTGCGAAGGTCTGCTTCCAATCACGTCCAAATACAGAGATATTTGCCATCATGTGTCTCAAGCTGCAAAATGTGCCACCAAAAATCGGCTGACGCCGCAGAGGGAATCCTTGAGGCGAATCCGCCGGACCGTGACCCACTCCGCCGGGCTGGGGAGTCGTGCGGGGTTGTGGCAGATCACGTGCTGGAAAAGATGCAGTTTCCCGGACTTCTTGAACGCCAGCAGCGCTTCAAGGCTCAGGGTGGACATCACAGGAACGCCTTTTTCCCAGGCGTTTCCCAGTTCAATGACCAGCGAACCCTTGGGTGACAACAGGTCCGCCAGTCGTGGCGCGAGAGCCTCCAACCATGCAAGGTATTCTTCGCCCGTCTCGTTCCCATAGCGCTTCTTCCGCACCAACGGAAAGGGTGGCGAGGTGAGAATCAGATCAACTTTCCCCTTCACAGCGAGAACATTGGCATGATCGAGAGCATTCTCGATCGTGCCTTGGAGCATTTTTCCCATCTTCGTCTTGTAGGCGATGGTCACTGGAGCAGTCGCCTGCGCCGTCTCGACTACAGACGCAACCGGAACTTTCGTTGTACGCGTGGCTGTACGAACGGTTGCGACATGCCCGTTTTCCCGACCCCCACCAGACTGTGTGTTCATATTCATGGTCGGTGACTGTTCCTTGCTTCGACATTTCTAGCGAGATTCATGACTCGCCGCCGGTTGCCACTGGCGGTCGCGTTGGGCCGCGAATGTCTTGTGGATGTTTGGCTGCGAATCGCACTGGCGAGTCAAAGCACTCGCCAGTGGCACACGTGGACGGTGGTTCTCGGTGGGGCAACGCTCGGAGGACTCCGGGCGCTGAGGGTTCAGGCTTTGGGGGACTTGGAAGACTGATGTCGAGCGAGTCCATTGTTCACTGCTGTTCGCGGCGTCCCGCGTGGATGAACTCGACAATCTGCTGAGCATTGAGATGCAGCTCAACGCCCGGCACATCGAGTGGAGATGTCTGCTCGGCAGCGGGTTGCAGGACGAAGACTTGGCCATTCGAACTCTGAATACGGATCGTACCCTCTTGAGCGGCATGCTCCAAGAGTGTGCCCAGCGATTCTTGGGTTTCCTTATAGGTTGTCATGAGCTAGGCACCTCCACAACGTCCACTCCGGCACTGCGGGCTGCTTTCACCATCCCTCGACCATGCTCTGGTACATGCCGAACACGTCGCTGCCCCATTGCGGTTCATAGGTCAGCAGCGAACTCGGTGCGTGCAGCACGCAGGGGGGGATCAGCCACTGCATCACGGCACCAGCAATCGATCTCGCAAGCATGCCGCTACCTTCTCCGTTGCCGCGATCTCCTTGGCCACCGCCGTCAGCGTCTTCTCCAGTTCGGGGATCTCCTTCTCGTGATGTGAGGCCCGTTCTCGGAGGTCGGCGACCTGCTGGCGGACGGCGGACTCGTCGCGGTTCGTGACCTCCTGCGGGTACTCCAGGCGGTGGGCGGCTTCTTTTAGGTCGGCCAACCGTCGATTGCGTTCGGAGAGGGCGAACTCGATTTCGTTGCGGCGGGTGTGGAGGACGTTGAGCTGGCGTTCGGCTTTGGCCAGTTCGTTCAGCAGGTCCTGATCGTCGCAGGTGCGTTCGAGTTCGTGTTTGGCACGTTCGATCTCCAGCATCTGGTCGCGGATGTAATCGCGTTGGCCGAGCAGGGGATCAGTGATCTCCTTGTACTTCTTCTCGGCAGCGGTCAGGGCATCGGAAGCCTGGCCGATCTGTTTCTCGATCTGTTCGCGGTCCTTCTCCAGCTTGGGCTTCTGGTCGACGGTCGCCTTCAGGGCGCGGCGTTTGAGGTACAGCTCGACAGCGTGTTGGAGGTCTTCCAGCGTCTTGCTGGTTTCGGTCAGGACGCGTTCGACTTCGTCCGGGTCGGGTTCTTGCCCGTCGGCCACGGCATTGACCAGGGCCTTAAAGTCGGCTTTGCGGGCCAGCTGGCGTTCCTGGTGACGGCCAGCGATCTTGGCAAACAGGTTCGTGAGACTCATTGCGTTACTCCAGAGAGAGAAGGTTCGTGGGCGGCGACATCGCTCGCCCACAGGTTGGTGAATTCGGTGGGTGGCTCGATGCCCGCGATCTCGCGGAACGTGAGGCGGGCCAGCCGGGTGGGTTCATCGCCGAGAGCGGCTCGGTAAGCGGAAGCTGGGGACAGCCCGTACCGAGGGCCACCGCAGAGGGCGCTCGCCAGCAGGACGACTCCCTGCTCCCGAGCCCGGTGGCGCAGGTGCAGGGCGATCCGGATAAACGAGGCTCCGTGGCCCGTCCACGGTTGGGGGGCCACCGTGGGCCTCGGCTGGCCCACCTCGTCGGCCAGGACGAGGGCTTCGAACTTCAGGCGGTCGGGCTCAGCGTCCCGGCGTTCGCGGTACAACGCGGGCCGATCGAGGATGTGGGCCAGTTCGTGGATCGTGATCCCCAGCACGACGGCCTCGAGGTCCTCGGGATGCACGTCGGCCAGCATCGCCAGATCGTTCAGAACCAGACATGGCCCCCGACCTCGCCAGTGCGGGCCGATGAACTCCCGCAGGTACAGATCGAGGCACGGGCTGGTGTAGGCTTCGCAGCCTTCCGCCGTTCCGTATTCTCCCGAAATCTCCGACTGGCGAATGATGTACAACTCGTGGCCAGCCAGGTCCCGGCCTGCGACAGCGCGGCACAGGTCGTGAGCCCTGTCCACCAGTGCGGCGAAGTCGAATTGAAGTCCCATTTACGGCACCAGCATCCGTTCCATCAGGCGGCGTTCCTGCTGGCCGAGTTCATTGAGTCGGGGCAGGATCTCGGCCAGCTCAGTGGCCATCTGATCGGCCAATTGAGTGAGTTGATTAGCTCGGTCTTGCAGTTCCTGAGCCCGGCTGTCCTTGTGGGCGTACTTGATTTCTGCAAGGTCAGCTGTGGCTCGGTCACGGTGGTCCTTGATCCGGAGTTGGAGTTCCGCTCGGCGAGCATCGAGCGGGGTCAGATCGGTTCGGAGCTGGTCGAGTTCGTGCAGCAGGCCGGAGTGGTTACAGGTCTCCTGCAGCTGGCGGCGAGCTTCCTGGCCGGTGCGGAGGGCGGCGTTGATTTCATCCAGCCGGGCGAACAGTGGGGTCGTCGTCTGCTCGTGCGTATCTTCCGCCGCCGACAGGATGCCATTGGCCGTCGCGATCTCACGCTCGATGGCTGATCGGTCGCGTTGCAGCGTGTCGATGGCGTCGAGTTGGACTCGCATCTGACGGCGACGCAGGAGCAGATCCACATCGACTCGGAGTTGGTCGAGCGTCTGGC
>JANOKO010000535.1:0-7007 GCA_031419335.1 Planctomycetota bacterium | reverse complement strand
GAGCATGCGATATGGCCCCCTCACCCCCCCCTCTCCCCCGCAGTGACGCTGTTCCCCGTGATCAAATCGATTGCGGGGGTGAGGGGGCAGAAACTGGCCGCTGCCTACTTTTCTGATGCACACACCTGGAGGAGTTGGTTGAATCGAGAATTCAACCGGCCCCAGCGCCCCGGGCAATGAGCCATCGCCAGCACACGGTCCCCTCAGAACCGCAGACCGATGCGGGTCGTGAACCCCGAGTCGATATCAAAATCACCGCCGAACTTGTCGAACTTCACCTTGCGATCGAAGATCCAACCCGCCTCCAAAAAGGTGGTCACACGCGGTGTTTCCCAGCGGATACCGCCCATCGCACGCCAGTCGGAGAACTGCACGCGGTCTTTCTGGCCCGCGTTGAGTGAATTGACCTCGTAAGCCTCGACATGATACTCACCCGTTGCATACAGCCAGGTTGGAATCCCCATCGGGGCTCCGATGAACGCGGTCACGCGCGGCTTAGGGAAGACCAGCCGAAATTCCCAGTAGTCGTTAGGAGTCCACACCAACCCACCGTAGGGCAATACGATGCTGTCCACACGGTCCCAGTAGCTCACTCCGAAGACCCACATCAATTGGGGTGACATTTGCCACAAGGCCGCGATCTGGCCGTCAAACAGAAAAGCTTTGCTGGAGGGTGGGGCACCAAAGTCGGTGGCCAGCCACGGTTCCACAGAGACCTCGAACCCCCAGCCGTATGTCATGGGGGAGGCCAGCTTGAACCCCAGGCCCAGCCGATGCAGGTCGCCGGGGAGGTGGCTGTTGGTGAGATTTCCTCGCGGTCCTTCCAGGAATCGGCCTCCGTAATCCATCGTCGTGGTGAAGACCCAATTGCCCGCAATCGGGATGGGGAAGTCCTTGTTAAAGTCGACGCCCCACATGTTGAAGTCGCCGATCGCTGGATGATTGGTCCCGGCGCTCGACATGTAGAAGGCATCGAACCGTTCAGACCATGAGTTGAACCGATAGGGCTGAGGGCCGTTCAGGCCAAACGCTCCCGGTGTGGTTCCAAAGGGGTAGACCGACGAACCAATGTCGGTCGACAGTGGGTCGTACGGCACGGGAGCGGGGTAGGCCGGGTTGTACGGCTGACCTCCGCCGACGCCCGGATCCATGAACGGGGCGTTTGGATCATACGGGGCTGGCTGGAAGACGGTGGTTGTGTCGACCGGAGGCATCAGTACAGGTCCGGGACTTTGCGCCCGAATTGTGAGTCTCTCTGAGTCGGCCTGGAGTGCCTGCGCAAACGCAGAGGGCTGGAATACAACGGACTCAGCCTGCACCGTGGCGGGAGACGCCAGAACTGCAAACAAGCAGAGAAACAGCGTGTTTTTCACGGGACATCCCTGTCATTGAGGGGATTACCAAGCGGGCCAACCTACGGCCGCATCGGCGACTCCTGCCGCTCCATCTTGGAACGACCGGCAGGATTTACCGGAAAAAGAAGAAATGGGTCAATCTCAATCTGAAAAAAGAGTGAGTCGAGGTTCTTTTGTGCCTCGCACTAATATACATATGATTACTGTCTGTCAGCCTGACGTCTACGGAATGAAATCTGCCCGTTCAAGGCTTGCAACTGGGCTGCGGAATCGGAATGCTGGTGTTTGGCAAGCAGGCCGAGAATGTTCCGACTCACGAGATCGTTGGGAATAATGTGTCCAGGAGGGACTCTTCTTGTTTGAGGGATCATGATGGAGAGGCCTTTGGCTGCCCCGTTGGCGGAATGGGTCGACCAGCATTACCGAGCGGTGTTTGGCTATGCCTACCGACTCAGCGGTTCCGTCATTGAGTCGGAAGACCTGACGCAGCAGACGTTTATGCAAGCTCAGGCGAATCTGACCCAGTTGCGGGAGCCGTTGGCGACACGGAGTTGGCTCTACACGATTGCTCGGAACGAGTTCCTGCGCCGCCGTCCGTTGTCGACCTCCATCGCCTTGGAGGACGCTCCGGAAATCGTCTCTCCCGAGGCGGAACCCGAGTGGCTCGATGGTGAGTTGACCTCGGAACGTTTGCAGGCGGCCCTCAACGAACTCTCCGTGGAATTTCGGGTGCCGGTCGTCCTATTCTACTTCGAGAACCTGAGTTACCGCGACATCGCTCAGCAACTGGAACTCCCTCTCGGGACGATCATGAGTCGACTCTCTCGAGCCAAGTCCCAGCTGCGGCGGAAGCTGGAGAAGTACCTGTTGGAACCCCAAACCTGCCCCACGCACGAAGCGTAAGCTGTCATGGATTGTCAGACCACTCGCCAGATGATTGAAATGCACCCAGACTGGGTGTCGGGCTGGCGATCTGTCGATGAAGCAGCCGTGCGGGAGCACCTGTCGAGCTGCTCCCTGTGCCAGAGTGCAGCTGAAGAGATTCACGAGTGGGATTCGCGGTTGCAGACGGTGATGACCGATGTCCCGGTGCCGGAGGGGGTTCGCGAGCGGCTGATGTCTCCGTTCGTGAATTCGGCCCCCTTGGCCACCCCAGTTCTGACGACGAAGTCACCACTGCGGCGTTCGCGGGCGTGGGGATTGACTGGTATGAGCCTGTCGCTGGCTTTGGCCATCGGGATGTTCTTCTGGTGGAATACCCCCGCGCCGATGCAGACCGCCTGGATCGGGACCGTCGCAATTCAAGCGTTATCCGGTCGCCAGGCGGTGCCGCTGGTGGCGTTTGATGGCTCCTTTGCTGCTGAGATCGCGGATGCGCGTTGGCGTCGTGTGTGTGATCCCCAACCCGTGGGTCTCGATTTGGATGGCCGAGCTGGTCATGACGCGGCCGCCTATCGTGTGAACATCCCGTCGCTGCGGTTTCGCGGCTGGCTCGTGGTGGTTCCCGTTTCAAGAATCTCGGATATCCCCGAATCGCTCGCCCCCGTGACGATTGCGTATTCCCAAGCGGCAGCTTGGCGAGATGACGGTGAGAAGTACGTATTCATTTGCGTTACCGACCAAAGCAACATCGAAATACTGGTCGACCAGTGGAACGGCCAGGCGGCGTAGGGTCCGGGAGACGGTCAACATACATTCGTATTGTTGTTCTGGACAATGCATGCCAGACGAAGATTGCACCCATCAATCAGCCACATCATGTCAATCAGCCGCGTCATCCCTGAGTGGTTGACGCGGCTGTGGCTTGGCCCGGTGTGTCGCCTGCGGAAAAGGCAAAATCGTCCCGTTGGGGAAAGTGATCAGTTATAGAGTCCTTCGTCGATCGGCTCAGACTCTTCTTCCAGGCCATCCTGCTGTGAACTCCAGACATTGAACGCTTCGTACAGGTCGGATGACACCATGACAGCTGGGGAGTCCCAGCCGACCTGGATATTCATTCCGACCTCGCCAAGTTCCGCTCGGATGTCCCGGATCACGCTGATCGGGGCCACCAGGGTCATGGCAGGCAGGGTCGGGTCTTCGCGAAATTCAAGGCCGAATGAGTCGGGCGTCGGCATGGGTGTGGTCCTTCCTTGAGGAAAAAACGCCGCTATCAGCTTTGAAATCATCATCCCGAAGCGAGGATGCCGCAACACAACTTCATTCATTCTTTGGCCATTCCTGGCGAATCTCCCCGCATGTGTCGATCACCACATCTGGGAACGTGGCGTCGAATGGATGTTCTCGGACAATTGGGAAGTCTGTCACGAGTTTGATATCGCCTGCTCACGTCATCGGATTGAGGAGATGTCGACGCGAAACATGACTGATTCAGTTTTACGACATGATTGTTTCGAGCTCTGAATTGCGTGAGGTGGTAGAATGAAGAGGTCGCGGGAGTTTGAGAATCCGGCCCGATCGGATTAGACTGAACCGTCTTGCAGGGAGATTCGCCGTGGCATCGGGCGATGGTGTGACTCCGTGTCTTGAATCGGGCGATGGACTGACATCGCACGCGAGTTCGTTCCCCGATTGAGGAAGACTGAACATGTTTGGAATGGGTGTGTGGGAGCTGGGACTGATTTTGGGCATTGCAGTGCTGCTGTTCGGCAGTCGCCTGCCTCAGACAATGCGCTCGGTCGGCAAATCAATCACCGAATTTAAGAAGGGCATGCATGAAGGCGAGGATGGTGATAAGTCCGAGCCTCCCAAGGAAATCGGCGGTTGATTGGATCGGCACTGTGAGCGGACGGTGTTGGGTACTGGCGTGGTTGCTGTGCGGCTGGGGGAGCCCACTGGCTCGCGCTCAAGAAGTCGACGAATCCCCGATCACAGCCCAGGAATTGCAGGCCCACGCCGCCTTTCTGGCCAGTGATACACTTCAGGGTCGCGAAGCGGGCACAGCGGGAGGTCAAGCGGTCGCGGCTTATTTGGCGGATGAACTTCGCCGCCTCAAATACCAACCCATCGGTTCCGAGAACGACTACCGCCAGCCATTCGGGGCCGGATATCAGAATGTTATCGGGCTACTGCTGGGAACCGATCCCGAATTGCGAGATGAGTGGATTGTTCTGGGTGCCCACTTTGACCATGTCGGTTATGGGAGGCCCGATAACAGCCAGGGACCGTTTGGTTTCGTGCATAACGGGGCCGATGACAACGCCAGCGGAGTATCGTGTCTGCTCGAAATCGCAGAGGCTCTGCGCGGCGGTCCTGCTCTGCGTCGCAGTGTGGCCATCGCTTTTTGGGACGGCGAAGAAAAGGGACTGCTCGGGTCACTGCACTGGCTTTCTCGACATCCCGCCCGTCAACAGATTCGGTTCTACACCAACCTCGATATGGTCGGTCGGTTGCGAGAAGACACCGTTCAGGTCTTCGGTGGACGGACATTGATGGGGATGCGTACTGTGCTGGCTCGTTCGAATACCAGCCAATTGCAATTGAAGTACGATTGGTCTCAGCGGGACGACAGTGACCATCACAGCTTCTACATCCGGAACATTCCTTATTTGATGCTCTTCACGGGGCTGCACAATGACTACCACCGCCCCAGCGACGACATCGAAAAGTTGAACATCGAGGGGATTCAACGAGTGGCCACGGTCCTTGTTCGTCACACGACTCAACTCGCCGACCATCCCGAGCCACTGGTTTTTCGAGAGGCCAGCCGGACTGAACTCACGCCCCAGACTCCGGAGGCAGCGTTGCCCAGTCGGCTGGGGATTACATGGTCACGCACTCGTGTGCTGGGCGAGACGATCACACTGACACACGTCGAACCGGGTCTGTCCGCTGACCGATCCGGACTGAAGCCGGGAGATGAGTTACGGAACATCAATGGCCAGGATCTGCGTGAGGTTGATGACTTCATCGCCTGGATTCGACGCAGCCCGCAACGTCTTGACATCGATCTAGTACGAGCCAGCACCGGAGCCCCTGGGCAGATCACCCTTGCCCTCCAGGGAGTGGCACTTCCCGAGGGAGCCTCGGCGGCATGTGATTCCGCAGAGCCGGGGATGGCAGTCCTGACATCGGTGGCCAGTGCCTCCTTCGCCGATCAATCCGGATTTCGGACGGGAGATCGCATTCACGAAGTCCAGGAAGGGGCCAAGCCCTCCGACAGACGCTGGGAAATCGAGCGCGATGGGCTGCTGCTGAGATTGCCCCCGAAGTAGGCGAGCGTACCGCGTCAGTCGGATGACGCGCGCCGCAGGGGCTACTTTGGCTCTGTCAATTCGCGATTCCGCTTCAGCCACTCTTGCCGCACGGATTCGAGCATCTGGTTTCGGGGCTGGTCGTTCCCTTGCCGGGCGCGCGCCGGAGTGATGAACGTGTCTTCCCACATGCGGCGCTGGACCTTCCATGTCTCTCGGTCCACTCCGGCTTCTGCGGAGAGGTCATCCAACATGGACAATGTTGCGGTGACGGCCAAGAGCGAATGCTGTAGATCAGCGGCCTCAAACTTCGATGGTGTCCCCGATTGCCATCGCGCTACCCATCGGACACGCATCACATCCAGCAGTGAACTCAGCTGATCCCAGCGTAATGCGGGATCGGGAATGATCTCCGGATTCCTCCCGAGCAGGTTGAGCGCTGCGGCGACCGGGCGTACCGAGCGATCATGTTCCGGGGCATAAGTGACGCAATGGATCCAATGTCGATACTCGTGGGCTGGATCGCTGTCCTGAACCCGACTCAGGAGATGTGCGACTTCGAAGTGCACAAAATCTGTCACCAGCGGGTCAAACGGTTGGGCAAAGGCTTCGATCCGCTGGATCACGGCTCCTGTGGGAGACTCCTCGCGCACAGCTCGCCCGAGGGCCACCAAGTAGTCCTTGCGGTGCTGGTCTTCGGGGGTGAGTGCATGGCGGATTTCGTGATTCACTCGCTGTATGGTGGACCGGGGCCGGTCCTTCAGCGCGTCTTTGAGTGCGCGACGGTAGCTCCACTGATCATCCGCTTGTGCGGTCATCACACGGATTCGTTCCTGGCTATCCTGAATCCGGCGAGCCACCGTTTGCTCCGTTTCATCCTCCAAACCCAGTGCCGTGAGTACGACTTCTGTACGATTCGTGAAGACCGCCTGCTTCTCTTTCCATTTCGGTCCCCACCGCAGAGTCTCCGAGGCCAGACGCATCGTAAACCGAGCATTGATACAGCTGTTTCGTGGTCCTGGCGTGTTCTCCAATAACTCGTCGATGGCAGCGGCAGGCACACAGGCGAGTTGAGTCAACACCGACCAGTCGGAACCAAGCGAGGCACACATCCGACGGACATGCGGTGTCTCCAGCCGCGCGACGAGACCGGGTTCAAAGATTGGGTCGGGTGAGTTGGTCGCCAGTAACAGCACCTCGGACCCGTCGGTAGTCACGATGCTGGTCTGGTCAAATACGGACCGCAGACTCCGCAATGTTTCGACCAACGGAGTGGCTCCGAAATCGATGAGGTTCATTCGCTGGCAGAACAGACCGCCCGGTTTGAGATGCCTCGCGATCCCGGCATGAAACTCCTGAGTGAATTGAGACTGCGACCGGAGTGGAACAGCGGACTGTTCGGGGCAGACGATGACATCATAGGTTCGGCCTACCCGCGATTGGGCGAATTGCATGGGAG
>JANOKO010000534.1:0-12608 GCA_031419335.1 Planctomycetota bacterium | reverse complement strand
GCCGATCGTCGCCCATCCCACGCGGACAAGCGAAAAGCCTTACAAACCCAATGCCTGCTCAATGAATTATCCCCGCCTGCCGCCGCCACCCCCCTCCCCCAAAAAATCCGCAACCTGCTCCAACGCCTGCTCAGACTCGCGCTATGAGAGGAAGAGTTGCCCGAAAGTGCAGACTCTAACAAGTGTCCTGATCAGGGGATGGGAATAGTGGGCACCAGTCGTGCGGGTCATTCACTCTCGGTCCCGTGAAGAACCAGTGCTTGGTCGAAAAACCACGTGCAAGCTGGGTTGACGCCTCATGGGTTCCGATTACACTTCTTGACTCGCTGCGGCGAGCAACCTGGGGTGGTAGCTCAATTGGTTAGAGCACCGGACTGTCGATCCGGAGGTTGCGGGTTCGAGTCCCGTCCGCCTCGCCTTGAAGCCTCATTCGCAAACCCTGCGAATGAGGCTTTTTTCTTGGGTTTTACGCTGTTTGTGTCGCTCGCCTGATCTTGAATTGATTTGTTGAACATGGCTGATGCGATGGCATGGCATGTCAAGAATTGCCCTCGATCGCCAGCATGGGGTGCAACAGGAGGTGCCATCCATTTTCGGATTGATTCGATGACACTCAAATCACAAATCATCTACACGATCAATTCGTCGTCGAGAATCGAGAAGACGTGTGTCACCAGGCTGCCGAGAATGGAATTCGTCGGGACTGAGAGAGTGATCTTGATCGTTTCGGTGGCTTCACGGGCGATATCATTCTTGAGGAGTAAAGGAATCGTCTTCTCGATCTGACCGGGCAGAAACGTCAATGTTCCCGCAGCCAGGGTAAAGTCCAGGATGGACGAAGCTGTGGTTCCAGCCGCTGTGACCGTGTATCTGACCGTGACCGAGAGTCCGGAGGCCGTGGATAAGACCACTCTGACTGTCCCCGGACTCGCCACATTTTCCCGACCGCTGGAAGTGGCTGACCCGAACGACACCGTCGGTGCCGCATCGTTGTCGAGAATTGTCACCGTGGCGGTACTCCCCAGACCGATGACCGCTTGTGGTGAGGTCAGGGCCAGCTTGATCGTTTCATTGGCTTCGTCGAGCGTGTCCTCGTTGATCGTCAGTACCAAGGACTTGCGAGTCTCCCCCGGAGCAAAGGTCACGCTGCCCCCTGAGATGCTGAAATCCGGTCCCGATGCTGCTGTCCCGCCCGCGACAGCTGCCAGATTGACCGTGATCGCGCGGGCAGAGGTTCCAGATAGCACAATAGGAACGACGAGTGTTCCGCCGGACTCGGCCATATTCACAACACTGGTCAGGCTTCCCGTCGCGGTCCGAATATCGAATTTGGCCGTGGGGGCAGTGTCGTTATCGAGAATGGTGTAAGTCGTGGATGAGGAGGCTCCGAGTGTCGCGTTCGTGGGCGCGGATAAAGCCAATTGGATGGTCTCATCATTTTCATCGAGCAGGTCGTTGACGATGCTGAACGTGATGGACTTTGAGGTCTCGCCCGGTGCAAAGGTCAGAGTTCCGTTGGTGAGATTAAAGTCAGTTCCTCGTGTCGCTGTTCCCCCACTGAGAGCGAAGTTGACAGTGATCGATTGAGTGGAAGCCACCGAGAGCAGCACCTTGTAGCTGGCGCTCGTCGTAAGTTCGCTGACCGACTTGACAGCCACATCAAAGTTGATGACCGGGACATCATTATCGATGATCGAAAGCACAGCTGTCTTCTGAGTGCCGAGCGTGGTTCCCACAGGTGCTGACAGAGTCAGATTGACCGTCTGAGTGGGTTCGACCAAGAGGTCGTTGAGGATCGGGATGGTAAAGGTTTTCGAGGATTCACCGACGGCAAAACTCAACGTGCCGGTGGTGGCCGTGAAGTCACTGCCACTGAGAGCGGTCCCGTTCGTGGTGGCGTATTTGACGGATATCGCCCCCGTCGCTGCACGCGTGAGGTTGACGGTGATGGTGGCTGTTCCGGCGGCCTCGTTGACGGAGTATGTGCTGGCCGAAAATGCGACTGTGGGCGGGGCGGGCACATCGGTGCGTGAGTTCGCGTCGACCTTCACATTGAGCGAGCCCAGGGTGAACGACTTGGTGACGGGAGCTGCGAAGCCCGTACCCGAAAAGGTCACGCTATACGTCCCAGCGGGCAATTGGAGTTTGTATCCGCCAGCGGGACTCGAAGTGGTGTTGGTCACAGTCCCAGCGGCATTCGTGACGGCGATATTGACGTTCCCGAGACCTTCTCCGACGTTATAGAAATTGTTAGCAGCCACGGCGTCGGAAAAGACGACACCCGTCAAAAACGAGTTGCCAGCTTTGGAAGCAAAATCATTTCCCGTCAAGACGGCATTGAAGCCTTGGAATGTCCCGGTACGCACTCCCGAACCGACTTCCTTAAAGCTGGATTCCAGGATATTCAATCGATGACCACGCCCCGTGATCCCTGCGTCCACGAAGAGATCGTTGTGCTCCTCTATGACGAACGCTTCCACGTTGACAGTCGCGGTGGTTCCTTGCCAAGCCAAGTTCTCCCCCGCAGTGAGGCGATTGAGATATCCGGCCGCCTCGATGCGGTTGATGAACGTGGACCCATTGGATCCTGTATGGGAGAAAAAGTTCCCAGTCTGCATGTCCTGCAAGTGCCCTTGAATGGCCGTTTGCAAGGAGTCGTTGATGACCAGTGGTTGCCTCGCTGCGGTCGTGATGGTGCCCGCAGCTAGCCCCTCGTTGAGGTTGATTCCCAGTCGCGCCGCTTCCGCTGCCGGGTTGGCCCGCGCTCGGTTAATCATCTCCAAAAACAACTGCTCGTGGGCTGAGACCGTCAGCAGAATGCGGGATTCCAATGCACCAGTGGCAGCCACCAGCCAACGACTGCGGCGGTTCGACTTCAGAGGGCGAATCCAGGTTTTCTTCCACCAAGCGGTGACTGACATGTGAAACGCACTCCAATGACTTGGGATCACTCGATCGAGTCCCGTCCAAAACTCTATCTCAACTTTGCAGCCAACACGAGACGAATTTGTCAGTGGCCGTGACAGAATGTGCGACTTGATCATGTTCACTTTTGACAACACGCCAGAATGACGAGGGATCTCGACTCAACTGTCGCCCGTGGGTAACTCGATGGTGATTTTTGTTCCTCGACTCAGTTCGCTGTCACATGTGATTGTTCCCCCGTGTGCCTCGATGATCTTGCGCACCGTCGGCAAGCCGAGTCCGCTGCCGTTCGATTTCGTTGAGAAAAAGGGCTCGAACGCCTTATGACGAGCCCGCTCATCCATTCCCTTTCCCGAATCGATCACCGCCAGGACCACATGTGTGCCAGAGAGAGAGGTGAGAATATCAATTTGTCCGCCATCGGGCATCGCGTGTTGGGAGTTACGAACAAGATTCGCCAAGACTTGTCGGATCAAGTTTTCATCGACCGTGACTGGCGGCAAGTCGGGAGCGAGGTGGGGCGAAAGGTCGATGCCACTGGCCTGGGCCTCGGGGCGATAGAAATGTAGAAACTCCATCACGATGCGGTTCAGCGAGGTCTGTTCTCTGTGCATCTCCCCCGCACGGGTAAACTGAAGAAACGAATTGAGGATTCCTTCCAGACGTGTACACTCCCGGCGCATCGTTTCGAGCTTCCGGCGCATCCGTCCTAAATTCGGATCCGTGGCTCCCTCCAGATCCTCTGCCAATAATTCCAGATTCATTTGAATCGTCGACAGTGGATTACGAACTTCGTGAGCGAGACCGCCCGCCAGTGTCGCAAGTTCCGCGTACTGTCGGATGAGTCGATCGCGTTCCGTCGAGTCCTCTAAGGTCACGCCATCTCTCCTGCCTCGGCCAGCTCGCCCGCACCCGACGTGATTGTCTGGGGAAAGGGTCGTGCGGACCAGCCTGTGGCACCTCCGGTTCATCACATGATGTTCAAGGACCAATCAGCCCGCTTGACGCTTTCGGCGCGTTCGGGCTGTGTCCAATGGAATATGAGGGGCCGGAATCGCGGTGTCAGAGGCCGCTGACCCGTCTTCCAGGCTGAATTGCAGTGCGGACGGATCGGGAAAAGGAGGTGGCTCAGCCGTCACGGCAGCCTGTGCCGCCAGGCGCTGTCCTTCACGTACGGCCATCTCGATGCGACGGCCCAACGGTCCACGCAACATGACCGGTAACAGGACAATATCCCCGACATAGGCCGAGGCAATCAGCGCTGCCATCAACCAACCGAATCGGCTAATCATCACCAGATCGGACGGATACAGAACCAACATCGCCAGTGTGATTCCGGCAGTCGTCTGGAGCATCGCGGGGCCGCAGTGGACCAGACACTGAATAATGGCCTCATCGCGCGACAGACCACTCTCCAACCCCTTGCGAAACCATGTCATCAAATGCAGACACGCATCCACTGCCAATCCCAATGCCACCGAGGCCGTAATCATCATTCCAATATCAATGCGTGTCCTTGCCCAGGACACGCCGCCGAACACCGCCAGGATTGGCAGCACGTTCGGAATCATACTCAGCGCTCCGGCGATGACATCCTTTAAGGCCCACATCATCACCACGGCGATGGTCAGAACGGCCAGACCGAAGCTCTGAATCAGGCTATCGAGCAGGGCCTGCTGTGTTCGCATGAACAAGGGCACTGTTCCGGTGACGACGTGCCCGACACCCGCGTGGTATTTCGTGACCGACTGAATTGTCTGATTCAAATCCGATGTCAGCAGACCGTAGTTCACATCCGCCAGAGCGGGCACTTGGGCCGTGATGCGCCAGAGTTCATCACCTTCCGCATTGAGGTCAGAGTCACCGGCGACTTGCAAATCCGCGGCTTCACTGGCAACCGCAAGAAAGGCTTGAACGTCGGAGGCTTGGCCCGTCTTGATGCGCTTCTCGGTTTCGGATGAGCGGCGGTTGTAGAGGACTTTTTCCCGTGTTCCTGCGGATGCCTCGGGGGCTTCACGCACCGGCTGAAAATCGGACAGACAGACCGCTCCACTGACATCTGGATGCTGGCGAATGCCGTCGGCGATCTGACGTACAACTTCCATCCGCTGGAGAAAACGCAAAGACTTCTGACTGGCGCGATCAAACTTGATGATGGTCTCCACCGAAGAGATGCCCGCTAGGTTCTCTTCAATAAACCGATAATCTCGGATCAATCGTGAGTCGTTGGCAAAATTGCGAATGACTTTCGTCTCGGTCTGAAAACGGATCAGTCCCATAGTGGCCACCAGTCCGATGGTCCAACAGGCGAGATGGATGGGTCGCGAATAACACATGAGAAATTGACTAAACCCGAGCCAGCGACGGACATCGCTTTCAGGCTGTTTGACGCCTTGAGTCGGGAAGAGTTTGAGCAGGGCGGGGAGGACTACCAAGACCATGAACAATGTCAAAGTCGCTCCGATCGAGGAATAGATTCCAAAATCGCGGACCGGGGCGAGGGAACTCGTCAGCAGCGACAACAGACCCAACACTGTGGTGAACACAGAATTGATGCACGGCATCAGCGCCATCTGAGTCGCCCGGTCAACCGCCCCGTTGGGATTCTCTAGCGTCGCGTGGCTGATGTAATTGGCGACATGGATCGCGCCCGACAAGGAAACCACCATCACAAACGTCGGGAGTACGATCAACACCATATTCATGGACCCACCGCTGAGTGGCACGAGCGCGGTCGATACAAAGGCCCCGTAGTACGAAACTCCCAACACGAACATGGCCAATTTCAAATTCCGTAGCGAAACGATCGCCAAGACCATTCCCACAAATCCCGAAAGCAACATGACGGATCGCTCATGCAATTTCCACCACGGGGCTGCGGGGTTCCAGGCGGCTCGGGTGACTGAGTTATTGAGTTCCATCGTAGCCACCGACCGACCACCCAGAACGAGATCCTGATCAGAAATCCCAACCTGAAGAGCAGCCTTCCGAATGGCAGCCAGAGTCGAGGTGGCGTCCGCACGACCCGCATCAGACAATGTCACAGCGATGGCTACGGGCGACCCAGGAGCCAGAAAGCAATCGTCCACCAACACCCGTCCCTGGGGCTCCTTGGAAGTCGCAAACCCGCGCAGGTCGCGAACAATCGTCTGGACCTGGGCCACCAGAGGGTCTTCTGCGGAAAACTCTTTCCAGGCGACTTCAAAGTCGTAGGGTGGGATGACAAGAGGCTCAAGCGTCACGTCTTCGGCAGGCTTCTCAAGCGTGGCCGCCGCGGTCTCGATTCCGGCGTCGTCCTCTGCATCAACGGATTCATCGGACAACACCGGTTCGAAAATGCCGAGCTTGATCCCCAATTCTTGATGCACTCGATGTTGCAGTTGAGTGATCGTCCGAACTCGCTGTTCACGCCCCGCAGCGGTCAGTCGAACTTTGATCCGGCCAAGCCCGATCAAAGTTCCCTGCATTCTCCTGACCGCGTCGTCCTGCGGAACACCATACCTCACCATGCGGGTCAAAACATTGCGAGAGGAGACGACGGATGCGACGTAGGGCACCCCTCCTCGACGCAGACCGTCTGCATCCACGTGCCCGAGCAGCTTACCAATCAACGCCTCCGATCGCGGGTCTTCCAGCGTACTACCACGCCAGGTGATAATCACCCGCTCTTCCTCGCTAAAGTGCCCGCGATACCAATTGAAGATTGTGGCTTCTGAATCGTTGGCAGGCAGCCAGGACTCGACATTGTTGTCGAGTCGCAGGTGTCGGATTCCCATGACCAGCAGTGGGACTGCAAAGGCCAGAAGTGCCGCAATCAGGACGGCTCTGCCGGTTCGATTTCCAACAGCGGGTAGAGCATTCGTCATTGGAAGTAGGCCAAGAGAGACGTGGGCGACACGCAACAGGAGCCCCAGCCGTGATCGTCTCGCGGCGCGCACCTTCCCTGACGCGGTTTCCGTGTACATCGTCATCCAGATGAGGTGCGGATGACGGATTGAAGTCCGCTTCCGGTCGCAAATTGCCGGTCTTGATTGTTTGACCGATCGGGTAACTTGGGAGGGGAAGAGGTCATCGTGAGTCCACCATCCAGAGGTTGCAACCTCTTGGCTGGATGTTCGTACACAACTCATCGTCAGCGATGAGCTGCTCGATTCAAGCGGTCGTTGATGGCGCGACCCAGCCCCTGGTCGGGTACACGCTCGGCGATGATCCCATCGAGTTGCCGGGCATCGAGGCGACGCAGTGCGGCAAACAATGCCGCAGCCGCATGAGACAGGTTGCCATTGGTGGACAACACCTCGACAGCACAGAACCGTTCCGGGTGCGGACAGTGTTGAAACGCGAGCGCCCCGTAGCGCCCTGGAGGCAATTCCTCGTCCAGCCTACTCAGCGTGAGGGATGTGACTGGAGCGTAGTGCTGCGGGAGACAGCCCGGAGCGAGTCGCGCAAGCTGCGTCGCTACGGCATCGGGAGATTCCATGGCGAGATGTCGAACTCGACCGACGATGGCTTCGATCTGTTCGAGCGTCACACCCCCAGGACGCAGTAACGTAGGCGGTCCGGAATCTGAAATCGCCAGTACAGTCGACTCGACACCCACCTCGCAGGGGCCCCCATCCAGCACCCACTCGATCCTGTCCCCCAACTGATCGGTCACGTGGGCAGCAGTCGTGGGGCTGATGCGACCGAACCGATTCGCGCTGGGAGCAGCGATGGGGAGACCGACAACGCGGAGCAATTCCAAGGCGAGCGGATGGCTCGGAATTCGTACCGCGACCGAGGACAACCCCGCTGTCACCAAATCCGGGATGGCAGGCACCTTGGGCAGAACCAGCGTCAGTGGACCGGGCCAGAACTCGCGGGCCAGTCGCTCCGCGGAGGGTGGAAAGTCTGTGACGATATCACGAACCGCAGCCAGGTCGGGCACATGCACGATCAACGGATCAAACGTCGGGCGTCCCTTGACCTCAAAAATGCGAGCCACAGTATCGGGCCACAACGCGACTCCACCTAGTCCGTACACAGTCTCCGTAGCGAAGGCGACTAACTCGCCTCGCTGTAATGCCGAAGCTGCGATTGCGACATCGGTAATCACCTGTGCCATGCCAGAAATGCCTCCCTACAATGGAAGCAGGACGCGGTTGCCGAAGCAACGTGCGTCCTGCATCGCGGAGGGTATCGTATTGCACTTCAGAAGTCTGTCGTACATTCCACCCAGACGATCACTCAATTGATCGGTTGCAAGTTGGGCAGTTCGGCTTTTTCCAGCGGTGCCGGGGCGGGAGCTGGCTCCACGGGAGCACCCGGAGCGGGATCGGCCGGATTCGGCATTGGATCGACAACAGGAGCTGGTTGCGGTTGAGCCTCGATCAATTGTTCTTGGATATGGCGTTCACCCTGGCCTTCGTGAGCCTGTCCACGGCAGTGGGGGCAGTTTCCAGCGGCCTGACCTCGACAATGCTGGCAAGCCTGTTGTTGGCACAGTTCCCGATGCCACTCAGAGGGAACTGGAGTCGGCGGAACCATCCCGCGATAGGCGTGCCAACGCGGTACTGCTTGATAGTAGTAGCCGAGTTGAGTGGTGTCGGTGGGCATATAGATCGACACGGCCCGAGGTCCGCCAACCGGTCCCGCCTGTTGACCGACCCAAGCATCCGGAAAGCCCTTCTGGTATGCCACTTGTTGGGGATGTGGAGTGTGCATCTTTCCGGGAGGTGCATAACCATGATCCGGTGAGTGGGTACACATCCCATGCGGGTTAAACCAGTCCAGGAATTGGTGGACATGACCACCGCAGCGAAAACAGCCGTGCCCCGAAGACCCGTAGCCACAATGTGAACGGCAGGGATGTCCCGGCTGGCAATTCGGACACCCGGAGACCGCGTAGCCCCCGTGACCGGAGCCTTGTGGACAGTTTGCAGCAGCACCTGTTTGTCCCGGAACCTGATCACAGATGCGAACGATTCCCTCGGAATCATCGGCACTTGATCGCCCCGCCAGTGTGGCGAGACTGATGAAGGTACAAAGAGCGATGAGGGCCATTTTCCACGGCATGGAACGCACCATGATTGCGACTTCCTGTCTGGGCTGGCGAGGGCCAGCGTCTGGACGTGTCAGGGGATCGGCCACCATGCCGCGTTCCCGTCAGACTCTCCGTGATCCTGTCATCGGCGGTTCCGTAGGCAGGCCCTTGATGGAATCCCCGGGCCGGGAACCGGGCTCACAGAATTCCCACTACCGCACCGGCATACCCGGAACTTGATTGTTGCGGAACGCTGCTGCCTGTGCCGGGCTGACCGGGTGTGAGATCGGCGTCAAACGGCTGGAGGGCATTCCCCAGCCATAGTTGTATGAGTGGTTGACGACGGGTGCCATGGGGATCGAAACGGGACCAGCGTAACCTTGAGCTGCGTAGACTTGCCCATCACGTCCATCGAAGTGCTGGGGATTGACGGGATAAACCATCGAGTAGTGGCCAATCGGCGGAGTTCCCTTGCCGCAACTTCCCGAGGGAATGAAGTAGCCGAACTTGCACCGCGCCCAAGCCGACTTCTCGTGGCATTCCTCATGCAGTCCGGACCTCAGATGAGCTGCGGCATCGTGGGATCGCATTCTGTGCGAGGCACATTGCCCCATCATCCAGCCATCGAAGGCAGCCTTCCCGGGACAATCGTGCAAGCTGAATGCTGGCTGTGGACAATACCCCTGCTGAGGCGGACAGTTCTGCTGCATCGACTCGCCATTCACCGGGCGAATGATCCGCTGGGGAGACTGGCCGCGAGCCACCTCCCCGGCGGATGTATTGCTGACGCGGACAACACCGGTCGGATTCGCTTGCAGGCGAACCACGGCTTCGGCCTCCTCTGCTGAGGCCACAGCTGTGAAGGCCGATGTCACGAGCAATCCGGCCCATGCCAGAGAGAAACTGCGTTGGAAGGAGAACTTGATCATCTCAAACATCCTGAGTCATTTGACAGAGGCACCCTCTCGAATCCCTGACAGAACTCTCCGTCAGTCACGGGCGTGCTGGGTTTCCGCATGCCGAGTTCTGATGTCAACTCGGATGGGACATGTTCCAAAGGCTACTGGCACCCACTTCTTGTGGGAGCCAGTCATCATGCACAGCGGCTCAATACATCATGGGTCAATCAGGCTGGCCAACGATCTCAATTGACTGGTGGGTGAAAGCCCGAGAACAACTTGTAGTGCGTTCGGTACTTGACCCGCACTTCAGTTCCCTGGAGCTTCCAGCGTTCGTGCTGGCGCATGCCCAGCGGTGTCCAGAGCCAGCAGCCCTTGACCTGGTAATAGAACGGTCCATACATCGAGTGATACTCGTGTGGGTACAGCAACTCATGCGGTGCGAAAGCCTGATTCGTAATGACCGTTCCGCCGGTCCATGCCGGAACATTCTGAATCGGAGACGGATACAGCGGAGCATTCAACTGCGGGTATTGTCCGACGTTGATGCC
The DNA here is from genome assembly GCA_031419335.1 of Planctomycetota bacterium. Lineage (GTDB taxonomy): Bacteria > Planctomycetota > Planctomycetia > Planctomycetales > Planctomycetaceae > TH-plancto1. The sequence goes on along the minus strand of JANOKO010000534.1, from coordinate 2,211 downwards.
GTGGGGGTTCAACGGCGGAGTCCCGTGCGTGACGCCGGGCTGAGCGGCAACTTGCACTTCGTGCCCGACCGTCTGGATGTGACTGGCATGACGCGCACGGTAGCTCGCCATCGAGACTCGGCCTTCGCCGGAACTCTCAGTCGGCGGTCCGGCGACCGCCGTCTGGACTAACGATACGGCACACAGAATGGCCACACCGGACATGGAAAATGGAATTCGAGACATCGCCCCCCCTCCCTGGGTCTTTGTCGATGGGATCGGTCGCCAAAGCGACCACTGCAATTGCTGGGCAGGTCAGGTCGAGAGACTCCACTCCCTGAGGAGCGAACTCCACTAAACCCCCAGCCGTCTGATGGCTGGAAAACCTCTTCGCAGTACAGGAATTCGGCTGGTAACGATAGCAGCGATCAATCAATCAGAGACCGACTGGTCGAAATGCCCTGTTTTTCCGAAGATGAGTCCTTGTAACAAGATACATCGCCTAAACAACCTTCGGAATCCGCACAATCGTTACAGCCATCAAAGTCTTCCAGCGGAGGAGTCATCCATAGTCGACCACTTGGATCATGGTTCGTTTTCTGGTCTGGAAGCCCAGTCGGAATCTGTTCGGATGGAGCCTGAATCGTACAAGTCATGGGCGGATCACTTTCGTGCGAATCCCACTGTCACTGCCGGTCAACGTTGAACCTTGCTGAACTGCTCTGGCCACATTCATTCCCACCTGACCACAATACAGGACGCGGGAGACTGTCGTCTCCCCACGGACGGAAGGTCAGTCACGGATGCCTCATTTTTACCCCAAAGATCTTGCCCGGTTCGTCGCCGAGAAATGGGATGCGGACGCCGGTTGGGATTTGTTGCCTCGCGAGGAGTCGCTCGAACAGATACTCTCCGCTTGTTATCAGGCCAGCCTACTCTCCGACGAGCAGCGGCGGCTGACGTTCCGCGTACTGGCCTGCTCTCCACAGATGCTCTCTCCGGACGACAGCCCGCCGACAGGGCTGCACCGGCTAATCTTCTCCCCCGGTCGATCCTTCGATGAGCAAGAACTGCGGCGGCTGGCCCCCGCTGCGGAGTTCCACCGGTCGCTGATCGGTGTGCATTGGCAGCGGAACGGCGAACTGTCGATTTGGGGGCTGGTGCATTCCGGGCCCCGGTGGCTGCAGGCGGCGCACGGAGGTCGGCTGATGCCATCGCCGCTCCCTCCCAGTCTCGTCGTCTGTGTGAAAGGACCCGGACAGCTCACCGTCTGTCAGGGGAGTACCGCTCTTGGCATGCTCGTGAACGGGCAAATCTCACAGCCCCAGGGGGATGTGTTCGAGTCCACGTGGCTCCCGGCGATGTTTCAGGAGTCACGACGAGAATCGCGACAAGAGTACATCAAGCAGTTCGGTGAACCACAGAACACGGACCCCTCGATCATCGAGCGGTTGACCGGTTTACTCGCCCAACACGTGGTACGTCGGATCATCAGCTTGGTGCGATCCCGTCGACACGGCGGGGCGATCCTGTTCGTCGAACCCGATGTCGGTCGCAAACTGATGGCCTCGAATACGTTTCTGCAGGTGAAATACCGCTTCCTGGATGAGGAGCCGCGGCGCAGATTTCGGTCGCTCGTATTCCGGCTGATTCACCGTCTGCAAGCCATGCACAGCGATCAGGGAGGGATCACCTGGGAGCAATTCCTGTCCACGAATGACCCGCTGGTCCAGCACCTCGACGAGGCGATCTTCGAGCTGGCGCATATGGTCTCTGGCCTCACCAGCGTCGACGGGGCCGTGCTGATGACCAACCGGTTCGAGATCCTCGGCTTCGGCTCTGAGATCTCCGGCTCGCTCCCCGAAGTCGAAACCGTGCAGCTGTGCGAAGACGCCGAGGGCGAGGTCACGCACTTCATCCGCACCGACGGAGTCGGCACCCGCCACCGGTCCGCGTTCCGGTTCTGCAACCGCTTCCCCGGCTCGCTGGCGATCATCGTCTCCCAAGACGGTAACGTCCGTTTCGCTGCGGCCCGCGAAGAAAAGGTCTACTGCTGGGATCATGTGTCGGTGAGTTTTCTGGATGTGTGAGGGAAGTTTTGAGTTTTCAGTCATCAGTTGTGAGTCGGCAAGCGTAGTATGCTGCGAGGCGTGGGAACATTCTGGCGAGCGTCCGGCGTAAGCCGGATGGTACTTCCGCTTTGTCGCCTTTTGCTCCGCAAAAGAGCGTACT
>JANOKO010000533.1:0-15267 GCA_031419335.1 Planctomycetota bacterium | reverse complement strand
CGAGGTCATCACCAACCTGGCCGACTCCCAGTTCGACATTCCCGAGCCGGTCCGCAGGATCGAGTGACCACGGGACAAATGCTGGACTCCCTGTCCGATGCAGCACTTGCCGCCGAAGTGAGTTCGATCTCCGTCTTTGCCCGAGTGACTGCGGAGCACAAGCTGCGCGTGGTGCGGGCCTTGAAGGCCGGAGGTCAGATCGTGGCCATGACCGGAGACGGGGTGAACGATGCCCCGGCAGTCCGGTCCGCCGACATCGGCATCGCGATGGGAGTCACGGGGACCGATGTCACGAAGGAGGCGTCCGACATGGTCCTCATGGACGACAACTTTTCGTCGATCGTCAGCGCGGTGGAAGAGGGGCGGGGCATCTTCGACAACATCCAGAAGGTGGTTCACTTTCTGCTGTCGTGCAACACCGGCGAAGTGCTATTGATGTTCGTCGCGGCCTTGCTCGGCTGGCCGGTTCCGTTGATGGCGATTCAGATTCTCTGGATCAATCTGGTCACGGATGGACTTCCCGCCTTGGCCTTGGGAATGGAGCCACCTGAGCGGGACATCATGCAGCGCCCGCCGCGTCCGCCGGAAGAGCCGGTCCTCACGCGGACTCGCGGGCTGCTGATCCTGTTTCACGGAACACTCGTCGCCACCGCTGCCGCCATCGGATTCTGGATCGTATTCCGGGGTGACCCCGCCCATCTGGCCCGCGCCCGAACGGTGGCGTTCTCCATCATGGCCTTCTCGCAAATGGGCTTTGCCATCGGCTGTCGTAGCCGGCGGTTCACGATGCCGCAAATGGGCTTATTCTCAAACCCGTTCCTGCTGGGAGCGATCGTGATCTCGGGCTTATTGCAACTCAGCGTTGTGACGTTGCCGTTCGCCCAACCTGTGTTCGAGGTCGCCACACTCCTGACCTGGGAGTGGCTGCCGCTGATTGCTCTTTCGCTGGCCCCGGTCACGGTGATCGAGGTCGTGAAGCTCGTGTGTGCGTGGCGGAATCCCACGGGCATTCTGCCTCCGTGTCGCTGAAACATGCCGGTGCTCGTGTCAGGATCCCAACGATGACCAGTGACATTCCCTCGGGAGACGCCTATCTTCCTCAGCAGATCGCCCATCGAGTCGAGAGCATGGGGGTCGCAAAGGCGAAGGCGAGCACCCTCACGCTGATGACGCTGGCCGTCCTCGCCGGAGCGTTTATATCGCTGGGATCGCTCTTTTTTACGGTCGTCACCACCGGCAACACCGAATTGGGGTTTGGTGTGACCCGGCTGCTGGGGGGATTCAGCTTTTCATTGGGTCTGGTACTCGTCGTGGTCGGTGGAGCCGAACTGTTCACGGGAAACAATCTGCTGGCCATGGCCTGGGCGAGTCGTCTGATCACGACGCGCGATGTTCTTCGGAATTGGTCATGGGTCTACCTCGGAAATGTGATCGGATGCCTGGGGACTGTGGGACTTGTGATGTGGGCTAATCTCGGCAGCCTGGGGGGCGGGGCGGTGGGTGAAACCGCGATCCAGATCGCCAGGGCCAAGCTCCATCTCTCGTTTGGCGAAACCTTCGCACGAGGGATCTTGTGCAATGCCCTCGTTTGCCTGGCCGTCTGGCTGGCGATGGGAGGTCGCAGCGTTTCGGACAAGATCCTCGCGATTCTGCTTCCGGTGACTGCGTTCGTCACGATCGGACTGGAACACTCGATTGCGAACTGGTTCTTCCTCCCACTCGGACTGGCCTTGGATCATCAAGGGCTGATCTCGCAAACGGGAGTGGCCTGGAATCTGATTGCAGCCACTGCCGGGAACATCTTGGGAGGCACGCTACTGGTGGCCAGCGTGTACTGGCTGGCGTATCTCCGCGAGACCCCGAAGTCGAGTTCCAGAAGGCGAGCACGGATTGTCAAGTGAGTCATACCGATAGGCAGGAAGCCTAGCCCGCGGGTCGGGTGGAACGACCGAAGAGGCCCCGAAGCCTGAAGAGGAGCAATTCTGGGTGGCATGCCCTGACGGCTTTGCGAAAGAACGTGGGGGAAGAACACTCGCTGGGCTATCACGTGCATGGGTGTTGTCCACACTCTTCGAAGACTGTATAGGCCGGTGAGATAGGTCACGGGTGTTCGGCGACATGGGTCACACATTCGGTCATTCTGGCGCCTCCCTTGAAAAGGAGCGTTGGGAATTCCAAGCGAAGCTTTGTCGGTTGGCGTTGACTTTGTCGAAGCCGACCCGGCCCGGAACGATTTTCTGCATCCACCCGGCTTGGCAATCCGTTCTTTATCGTTGGACTCAGATCACGTTCATACCGCCAACATCCTCCACCGGAGGATGCCAGATGCACGGGGGGACGCAGGCAGTCTTTACACCAGCCCACTGCGTTTACGTACGAACCACTCGAGTGTCATCACGGTCGAAAACAGCAGTAGCAGTGGCCAGTTGTCCCACAGGTTGACCAAGCGGTTACGGGTTAGTTCCGTACTGATGCCCGACTTCAACAGGTCATCCAGAAACGCCCCGAGCTTCTCGGGCGGCACCGCGCTGGCTCCCGTCAGGGCCGCGATCTCGGACATCAGGTCGGGGTCCGCAGCGGGATTATCGAGTTCTGGGTCACGGGCTTCGACAATGAAGCGAGTGGTCGTGGGGAGTCCCGCCGCTTTTCCGTCTACGGTCGCCCGCACCGAGACCCAGTAGTCGCCGGGATGGTCTGTGCCCACGAACTCAGCCATGGCCCCACCGGATTGTTTCTGAGGTGTGAGTTGCACCGGCTTGACCCCGGCTGGTCCCAGCACCTCGACTTGATACTCGGCGTTCTCGACCGGCTGCTTCTTGTCGTTACGCAGTCCCATCTGGATGGGCACTTTGCCGCCGGGAGCAAAATTGCGAGGGTCGACTCGAACAAACAAGGGTTGATCGCCGTCCTGTTCTTTGTGAGCCAGCCAGAGCAGCATCTGTTGCCAAAACTTCTGATGTTCCGCACTGCGCCCACTCAGATGCCACAGCCACGTTTCATCGAAAGCGAGTGCCGCCACACGGGCTTGCCCGACATCGGTCGCCACAAGCAGCGGATCCTGGTCCGCCGATTCTGCCAAGATGTCTGCCCCGCTCTTGGGGACCAGTTTGTTGGCTCCATTCATCGGGGGCAAGGAGCGCCAAGCCTGCTCATTTCCGGTCGATTCGAGCAGCATCAGAAAGTGACTCTCGCCATCGCGAGTGGGGAGCATCTGGATCTTCTTCCGCAGTTGCTGCGTCGGATCGATTTGTCCGCGCGGAAGAGCCTTCCCTTTCAAATCCACGGGGAAGAGACCTCCGAGTTTGGTATCGCCATATCCCCCAGTGCTGTAATTATGTTGTCCACCGAGTAGGCACAGCCCCGCTCCTTCCTGGACTCGATCGGCCAATTGATCCAGCAGATTCACACCCCGAACCCGAAACTCCGACGCCGGAATATCGCCGAGGATGTAGACGTGATACCGTCCCCGTCCGAACAACTTGGCGTCTCGTACAGGATCGAATTGCTGTGGGTCGGCCTTCGCCGGTCGGCCCGAAGTGTGTGTGGGTACGGTGACCCAGTCGAGTTGGATACGAGCTGTTTCATTCAGCCTTCGAATGAATTTCTGTTCTGGCCTTAGCACGTCCAGATACGCGACTCGCAAACCGCCATCACTGACGGTGATGAGTGTTTCCAATCGGTTGTTGGTCGTTTTGACTTCACCGGGCTGGGGCTCAACTTCCAACGCGATTTTGTATTCCCCCGGGAGCGGAGCGATGAACGAGAGCGTGACCGGCTGGACGGTCGCATTCTCATTCGTTTCCAGGTCGATGAGCGACTTGGTTTCTGTCGAAAACGGAATCTGCTTCCATTCCCCCGGCTCGCCCATCGGCTTGCCCGACCGGTCCTCGATCAGCAACCTCACGCGGATCTTTCGGCCCGCCGCACCGACCATGCGGACGCGGGCTTTCACGACTTCGATTTTGCTTTCAAATGTGGTGGAGTTGACCAGCAGATCCTCCACGCCCAGGTCCATCCCCGCAGTCGTGATTTCCGAAGTGCCAAAAGTCACGGTGTGAATGGGGATCGACTTCTGCGTGGCAATTCGACGAGTGGCAGCACGGGGATCGACATTGGCCTCGCCGGTCGCCCGTTGGGCTCCATCACTGAGTAGGAACACAGCGGCCAGCCGTTTGGCCTGGTCTTCCTTTCGCAATTCGTCAATGGCGAGGCCGATCGCCGTGAAGCGTCCGGTGCTGGCGGGTTCCAGAGCTTCGACCTCGGTGGAGCTCTCGGCGAACTCAATGAAACGCAGGTCGACTTTCTTTCCCAGAGCCTCCAACGACGGGGCGATCTCCTCGAGAATCTTGAGCAAGTGCTTCCGCCGCGTTTCCCCTCCGGGACCATCAGGGGTGTTCATACTGCGGCTCTGGTCAGTCAGAAAGACCAGTTGGGCCCCCCGTTCATCAATCTCACTGAACTCGAGCGCCGGTCGCAGCATGGCAAACAGCAGGATCGTGGCCCCACACAGCCTGAGCCCCAGCAGCAACCGCCGCTGGCCCGGAGGAAACGCCCGGATGCGGGGGGGATAAGTCCACAGCACCAGTCCATACAACATCACAGCAGCCAACGCCACCAGTGGCCACGACCAGATCGGACTGAAGACCAGATGAACATCCATGTAGGAGTGACTCTATGCGAGCAAGGCCGGGGAGGGGTGATCAGGCACGACGACTCAGGGGGACGCTGGTATCACAAGAGGTTGCAGTTGCAGCCTCTCCCCTTCCAGAAAGAGATGCCAGCGCTGGGTGATCGGATCAAAGTGGCATCCGTAGGCCCCCTGGCCCAAGTTCGGCGTGTCCAGTTGATGCACTGTCTGTCCGGTTCCTTTGTCCAGCAAGGTCAGGTGGACCCGCTGGCCGGTGATATCTCCCAAAGGCAATTCTTCCAGCCTCAACAACGCGAGGCAGGGGTTATCATCGAGCGACTGGGTCAGCAACAGCCCTGTGGAGGGCACCTGCCAATCCGGATGCGAACGATCACGAGAGTGAACAGAAAGGCTCCCCCTCACCGGTATTCCTGGGCAATCATCATCGAAGCTGATATCAGATTTCTGATGGGTGGAAAGGTACAGGTGGGACCGATCGTAATGTGCAAACACGTGTGGCTCAGCATCTTTTGGGGCGGTGACCGTGGGTGTGTCGGGTTGGAATTGCCCCACAGACTGCGTGCGCCCAGAGGCCCATTCGACAAACTGAACATCTCCCGACTTCTCGATCCATACCCCCAGCCCGGGAGGGCCAGCACCCAGCAGACAATGGGAAGCCACCGGCTGGGACCAGACGGATTCGAGTTGTAAAAGATCCAGTTCATCCCATCGGTTCCTGGCGATGTCTGTCGCCCCCGCGATTGGTACTGACGACAGACGGAAGTGTTCGAGCTGCCAGGCCAATCCATCCCCAGGCTGCTCCCGGAGTGTCGTGAGTCCTCCTGCGTCGAGCGGGGTCAATGACTCCTCGAATTCTGACAGATCGGGGGCTGCGAGGGGTCGACCGGAGCGGATGGCATACGCCTTCGACAGCTTACCACTGAGTCGCAAGAGTCGATCGTCATCGCAGCGGACCGTGGTGGCGTTCCAACGTGGCAATGACCAGAGAACCTGTCCATGGATCGCATCAAGAACTTCGATTCCGCGGCGCGTGCGGGTGACGAGCTGGCGTGAGTTGGCCACTTCAAACACGGTCGCGCCCGAGCCTCCCCAGGACTGATAGGACTGGAGTTGGTGGGACTGCGGAGAGTGCAATTCCAAATGGTCGAGATCGGCCTGGTTGTACCAATGGGGGTCATTTCCGGAGTCATGCTCAGTCTGTCTGCGCCACAGTGGACGTGTGTCTGGCAGCGAGAACGCATGGATCATGCCCATGTGGACCAGGTACACTGTCAGCCCAGCCCCATATAGAACCGGAGCCGACTCGTCGACCGGATTGGAATCATTCGAAGCCAGCAGGAACTCGCCATAATGCGATCCATCCGTCCTGTTGATCGTCACTTTCTGTAACAGGTCGTCGTAGCGATAACGAAAGTTCAGCAACGCTTCGCACGGCTCCCCGATCCAGATCAGAGGCAAGACTCGGTCTGGTGAACCGGATTCCTCGGCATGTCGCTGGACCTGGATTGTGGAACCGAGCCAACTGGGATTCGGCTTGAGATGCACATCCACCACCCCACTGAGCTGTTTCTCCAAGGTCTCTCGAGCGGTGCGGAGATCCTGCGGCCAATCAGCAGATGTGGGCCAACGCACCAATCGACGACGGGCCTCGCCCACCCAGTCCGGGTTCGCCAGTTGCTCCAGCAACCGGAGTGTGGCCCAATCCGCCACGAACCGATCTCGGGAGGTACTTAAGGCTTGCCACTGAGGCAGCGCTCCCGAGCGATCGTCCGTCGACAGCGACTCGAATTCGGCCCGGTCTACAAACGGGGTTTCAGCAAAGAGCCGGAGCAGCCGCTGGCGTGCCACGGGATCCTTCGCTGCCGCTGTCCAGAGGGCTTGGAACTCTTCGTGGATATCCGACCGCATCGAGTCGCGCGCGGTCGGCTCAGGGCTCTGTCCCAGTCTTAAGATCTGATCCGCCAGCCACCCATCGGGGTGAACAGTTCGATCGTCCAGTTCCACTGCCACACTCATTGGCTGTCGGAGTGCCTCGCGTACGAGGGACCAGGCACTTTCCCATTCGCGAGCCTGGATCGCGAGCTCGATGCCCAGTCGCTGGATCGCTTCGCGATCGACCCGTGTGCTGGCAAGCGATCGGGCTTGATTGAGCCATCCCGACCGTCCGTCGGAGACGCGGGCTCCCTGGAGTTCAGCCTCCAACTGGAGGGTCAGGACCGACAGTAAGCACTGCCGGTGCCGGGTCACAAGCGCGGCGTCGCTGTTCGCTAGCTGGGCCGACTGCTCAAGGGTTTGTATGGCCTCTGTGTATTGACCGCGTAGTGCCAACGTTTGAGCCCAGCGGATGGCGGATACAGCGTTCGTGGCCGCTTCGGTTTGCCATTGTGCCTCATCCGTTTTCCACTCAAACGCAATCATCTCCGCCGGGGAGACTGAAACCAGTCGACCACCGAGTGAGTGCAAGTTTCCCAAAGCGAGTTCGCGAGGTGCTTCGGGATTCAGCAGTTGTGTGACGAGTTGTCGACGCAGGGGAACGACGCCCAGTGGCTGGCGATGGATCACCTTTCCGCTGGTCGGATCGACTTGCCAGATTGTCCCGGCCTGAGTCGGAACCGCGATCCCGGATTGTGTCAGTAGCGGGCGTCCGGCCAGCGCTTCCTCGACCGGCACAGTCCAGTCGACCACCCCCGTGGAGACGCTCACGGCTCGGATCGCCTGGCGATCAAATACGAAGACGTATTCTTCTGTCGCCCCTATCACACCGACCAACGATTCCTTGGGCAGTTCCCACAGCTTGGTGCCGGAATGCAGGTCGTAACAGAGTAGCTTGGGCGGATTGTTTCCCATCTCATCCGGGAACTCAACAGGGGCCACGATCACCCGGTTGCGCAGCAGGATCGGCTGGAGTGGAGGCCATCGCTCGTTGAGGCTGGCCTCGCGATTGGCTTGGTCAAAGGCCAGCTCATTGTCTGGGGAGTCAGGATCGACGGGATCGCGCGGCACCAGCCGTATCGACCAGAGGAGGCGGTGCGATACCCGATCCACGGCGGTCAACCAACCCGTCGTGGTGGAGCAGACCACCAGCGAACCACGAACCCCGACGGGGGCGGCCCACGACTGCCTAGCGAGATCACTCTCCAACCGCCGCCCCGCGGCAGCGAGGAGCTGCTCCCAACGCACGAAGCCCGTCTCCGCTTCCAGGCAGTACAGCAGCACATCTCCGTTCCGTTCACCGACAGCGAAGAGTTCGTCCCCATCAGGAGTTGGAGGTCCGAAGAAGAATGTCCCCGCTGCGGGCAACCCCGGCGGGACTTCCGCCGATGGTCCACCCGCTCGCCACACGATACGCCCCGTGTGCAGGTCACGCGCGATGAGATACGTGGTTCCCGGCTCCCCACTCTCATACCCCGATTGCACGAGATGTTGCAATGGCGGACGCTCTTCCGGAAACATCGCGAGGGCATAGACCGAACGGGAATCGGCACTCAGAGATCCCAGACTTCCTCCTGCAGTCAACCGTGACCGGATGCTGTAATTCAACGTGTTCTGAAAGTCGCGAGTCAACGCCAAGTCCTGGGAATGAACGGACTCTTCAGTTCCTTCGGTGGCTGAGTATGGATCGTTCCAATCGTGCGAGCGCCACACGGTTTGGCCTGTGCGCACATTGACTGCAGTGAGGTTGGAAAGCGTGCGGGCGACCAGGATCTCATCAGAGCCAACGGCGGAGAGGACCGAGAGGCCGAATGATCCTTCGTCTTCAAATGTCAACTGTAATTCCCGGAGTGCTTGGCGAACCCACGGATTCCCAATGAGGGATTGCCTCCAGCGGGGAAGTAACGTCGACTCCTCGATTCGAGCGACAGATCGCCCCGCAGAGGCACCTCCCATGGTCGGCCAATCTGTTGTCGCAGGTGGCGTGGCACGGAAACCGTGGGTGTGCCAGAGACTGGTGGCGGGGACTCCTGCCAGGGGGGGATGACGTTCCGTCAATTGCTGGGCCAGCTCCGAATATCCCAGCTGCTCCAGAATCTCGCTCAACTGGCCGCGCCCATTAGCATCGTGGAGTTGTGGCGAATCGAGGCGGATCAAATCTCGGGTCAGCTACGAGAGAGCGTCCCCATTGCCGTGATCGATGGCGAGTTCGATCATTTCCCGGCAGGCCAATTGGCCAGCGGTCGTGAGCAGGTAACGCTGAGAAACCCGGAGCAGACCAGCCACATCGTGGGTCTGAAGAGCCTGTTGCAGATCACGCTCGGCGACTGCCTGAAAACGTGAGTCATAGGCCCGCTGTGCATCGTCGGGGAACTGGTGAACTAATTCCAAAGCGACTTCGGACACCGGTCGCCACTCGTGGTTCACTCCCCTCACGAGCGAATCGTGTTCGTCGTTGAGCAGCACTTGCAATTGCAGGACACCTTCGTCCCAATGTTGGCGAGCAAACGACTTCTGGACTAACGACAGCTTTTCAGAACGCCCGGCGTCTTCGGCAGCCCGCAGGTCGTAGCGGTCCAACCCCTGACGGTGCGTGCCCGCCACAGCAGCACGATTTTCCAGAGTGATCGGTGGCTCGACGCTCCAACCGAGATGGACGACGCAGCCACAGACAGCCCAGACAGCGAGAATGGTCCGTGCCAGTGTCAAACCGCGTTTGCCCCTCGAACCCGTTCGGTCTGGCCTCTGGCTCGCTGGCGAATCGATCACGAAAAGTGTCCTCTGTCGTATGGTGATTGCTATTGTGGGGATGTGGCTCTGGGAACATCAAGTCTGGCGGAATGTTGCCGCCGGAAAGCGATCAGGGAGTTGCACGAAAGTGCTGCACTTCCCCATCCGAAGGGGTGTGCTACAGAAGCGGCAACGGTTCAGGCAAATTCACCAATCAAGCAAGGAGAACACCAGGGCCTGGGGAAGAGCTTTCCGAATCGGGGTGGAGTGGGACACAGTCAGTCAGTCCGTCCGCTCCAAGGTGGCCGACTTTCCAGTGGCTCAGATAACGCAAGCGAAATGATCGACTCGCTTGAAACGGGCACTGAACGGAGTCACATTGCGGACACTTCCGTGGGCAATCATCCTCTGACATTGAAAGACCAGATCATGGCGAAGCAGCAGGCAGCGAAGTCAAAGACCCCGCTCGAACGGATCGTGCTGCGGTCGGGTGAAGCGCTTGTGGAAGTGGAGGGCGGTCCGGCTTACCTGGCTTGCGAGCCTGAAGTTGTGATCGGCGAACTCGATGGCCCTGTCGGATACTCGATCGCGAATATGATTGGCAACCAAGTCAAGGGGCACTCAAAGGTGTTTGCCATCCTGAACTGTGATGTGCAGGTCCGTCCGACGACTGTGATGGTGAGCAAGGTGACGGTCAACTCCACAGCTTACACCAACATCCTGATGGGCACCGTCCAGGCGGGGATCGCCAATGGGGTTCTCGATGCCGTGCGGGCAGGCGACATTCCCAAAGAGAAGGCCAACGACCTCGGAATTATTGTTTCGGTCTGGCTCGACCCCTCGGTGGTCAAAGAAAAGAAGGTCGACCACGTGAAATTGTTTGAGGTCAACAGAGCGGCGACGGCCAAGGCGATCGGCAAGGCGATGCGCTGTGAACCGACGATCGACTGGTTGCTGAAGAATCAAGAGAGTGTGACCCACTGCTTCCACGAAATGGGCGTGAAGGGGCAGTTGTAGTCGCATGCCGGGACTCTGTCAGCATGGCGGCAATTTGCGATGTTCAAAACGTAACTTCAGCTCCGACTGTGAAGCCGTGAATCGCCATCGAGCGAGTCTTGTAAATGGGGCGCATCGCGGGTGGGGTGTCGATCCCCAGATCATCATAGAGCAGCGTATCGTGGGCACGAGCCACATTGGGCATGTACCAGTAAAACCCACTGCCCGTCAGCGACAACCAAGGATTCACCCGGATCGTCAGGTAGGCATTCAAGTCGATATTGGTGCCCACGATCACGTTGTTCTTGCGAGCCGTGGTGATCCCGTCATTCGCCAGTTCCGTGATGGAAGAATCCCGCAGGTCCGCCGTCAGCACGTTCGACTGAATCACGTTGGGGCCCATCGCGACTTTCGGAGCCACACCGAGGGTAAACCACTTGTCCACGAGTTCTGCCTGAAACCCGAGTTGGGCCATGTAAAACGTGTTCTGGGTCGCACTGTGGATCGTGTTCCGCTCGGGTGTTGTGAGAGTTCCCAGCAGCGCATCGACCCCCGAGCTGTTATCGAATTCCCCGTGCTGAATCAGATTCTCGTCGTACGAGTTGTAGCGGAATCCCAGCATAGGCTGAAACCGAAATCCGGTATCAGGGGTGTGATAATCCCAGAGCATGTTGATGTCACCCGACCAATACTTGGCGGTGTAGTCCACTTCGAAGAGTCGGTCGTATAGGATGACACGAGAACCGGGCGAACCATCGTCCAGTACGCTGGTGGCGAAGAACCGGACACTGTCGGGAAAGACGGTCAGATCGAATACTTCAGGAAACTGTGAAGGGTCCACAGATCCGGGAGTGATCCGGAAGGACGAGTTCATATCTTCCAACCCGACATAGGATGCCACGAGAGAGAAATCTCGAAACGCGCCAATGCCGACCGTGGTCCGGACACCGCTTTGGGCATTGAGGTCCAGTCGGGAGGTATCCGGAACAATGGCCCGTGCATCCAGGACATCTCCGGCGGTCACCAGAAATGGTTCGCGTGGATCCTCAACTTGGGCCATGCGGGCTCCCAGGATGGAATTTCCCGGTCGTTGGAAATCGGCATGGAGATACTCCACCTTGACCCAACTCCCGGCCACGACATCGAGCAGTTCGAGTTCATACTGGGCATCAAAGTTGTACCAGGGGGCACGATTCTCAGGCAGCAGTTCGTAGGCGGGGTCAGGGGCCAACGAAGCTGGCTGATGGCCAGCGTTGTATTGCACACCCCATCCAGGGGCGAACCCCTCGAATTGAGCATCCTGGGCCCAGCCCTCCAAAGAGAACAGCGCCACGCTGGCCATGACGAGCCAAGAGCGAACGAAAGCAGTCATAGCCATCCTTCCATGGGCTGGCTCCTCGATTGGAGAAGCTCAACACATCCGCTGCTCGGCGCAACGGGTGCCACGAACGACACAATCGGTCGTACCTCATTTATCGGCTGAAGCGATCAAAGCGATTTGGGAAACTCTGCTGATTCTGACGGTTGTTCAGCACATGTTTGAGGGATTGGGTAGATTGGAAAAAAGGGAGAACTGCATTGGCAGCCTCCCTCACTCGTTTTCCCCAGCCCAGGCTCGCTCTCTCAAAGCGGAGGACTCGATGGAAATCGATCGAATTGGATTGGCCTCCTTGCGCTGAAGGCGAGATTCACATGGGTTGGTCAGTACTTTGAGCTTTCGTTCGTAGCAGCGTCACAGGCGATGCTGTTCTGGTTATTGTCACAGTCATCGACCGAGTCGTGGAAGCTCGATCCGTGGATGTACGACTTATAGCCGCCGTGCGATTTGCGTGCGGAGAGGCCCGAGAACAGGAATCCCTGGTTCAGAGACCCGATCCCATCGGCCACATCGTTGAGTTCGCTCACCACGGCATGCTGGACTTCGGACAGCCCGACTACCAAACCAATGACCAGCAGCGTGGCCACCAGGACGAGTTCAGCAGAAACGATGAAGCCGACTTCATCGCGCCAGAGGGAACTGAGGCATGTTGACATGGAATGACCTTCTTGACAGAGACATGGATGTTGTCAGACACCATTCAGAGGGCAGCGACGAGTCAGGTTCGTGTTCGAAACCGACTCCGCTAGGCCCGCTTTCGCTCCATTGCAGCGTCCGCATTTGGCTGTGATTCCTTGAGACTCATGCCAGCACATTAGACGACTCAGGAGCAAAACCTGACTTCGCAAGGGCAGTGCCACCTCGGTGGTGGAGTTGACTGACTCTCTGTTCACAGTGTCTATCCCGCTGAACAGTCGCGATTTATGACCGAATCATGTGTGATTATCTGACAGACGACATTTCCAGTGAGTGTTCAGACGCCCTATCAAAGTGTTCAACATCTGTCTCAAACAGTGATCAAATCGCAATCGGCGGACACACCGGAGACTCCACTCGACGCGCGCAGACCTTGAAGATCCAACTTTTCGACTCCGATTTTTCCTGCTGCCGGGTCATTGGGTGCCAGCCCGCAGCCAGTGCCATCCATCATAAACACGATGTCAATAGTCGCAACCCACGTGTTAAATGTGAGTTACATCAACTTGCCTACCTACAGGGCGTTGGGAGTTCCTCACTGGTGGTCTGAAGCGTCTGACGATCTGTGGCAACTCGTCAACGTTCTCAACCCATTCTACAACGACTTTCGGCAGAATTCGCCTGTTCAGGTTTTTCTGGATGAGGTACACCTTAGCCTGTGTACGGTGCTCCCCGTATCCGAGGTGCTCCCATGTGTCGAAAGACAACTGTCGTGCTGGTGCTGGTTTGCTCCGTCTTGCAAGGGTGCATCACGCCGCATACCACTCATTTCCCATCGCTGTCGTTCATGCCCGCTGAGTACGAGCGTCGCGAGGCACAGATTCACGACCCGTACGCCGATGTGGACATCGGACCGGATACAGCGACCCGGCCTCGTAATTTTCAACAACGCCCGGAAACCCTGAGGGCTCAAGACAAGCACTTTGCCTCCCTGCGCCGTCAGCAATCCGGGGCCCCGTTTCCGGCCTGGGACATCCGCCCCCGCTCGACCGGGGCCAGGTATTCCAACGTGGTGCCTCGGTAAGGACATGGTCCCAAACCACTTCCCGATTTGATGTTGAACAGGAATCGCCGCCCATGTCTACCCCTCGCGGTGCTGAATGAGACGTTTCGGCGAGCGGGGCGGCGTCAGCTCCTAGTGTTGCTGCGGATCTCAAATGCACCAGCCGGCTCAGCTCACTCCGGATGCTCGCCATTAAAAAAAGACTTCCGAAGTCTCAGTGACTTCGGAAGCCTTTGTGTGTCCGACAACAGGCGGGTCGCCGATCCGAACTTATCGTCCGCGTGGAGACGAATAGCGTGGTCGCTTGCTCGCCCCCCCGTTCGCAGGCGGGACGGCATCCTGGCCAGTGCGGCGATCATCGCGACGATCGGCTGAACCGGCGTTGCTGGTTCCGCTGGACCGGCTGACATAGCTGCCACCTGCCGGTGCTGCGGGGGCAGCTGGGTAGCGAGTTGATGGGCCGCGCTGGTCGCCACCACGGGAGCCTTGGTAGCTGCCCCGCTGGCCTTGATCGCGACGGTCTCCACCAGGAGCTGGGCGACGATCATTGTTGGAGGCCGGGCGGCGATCTCCGCCGGAGGATGGACGACGATCGTCTCGGCGATCATCGCGCTGCCCCGCTGGGCTGGAGAACTGCGAGGCCGGGAACGCATCCAGCACACCGACCGGCACGACCGGAATCGGCAAGCGGATCAGGCGTTCGATCGACTTCAGGTAGCCTCGCTCGCTGTCGTCACAGAACGAGATCGCCAAGCCCGTGGCTCCCGCTCGACCGGTGCGGCCAATGCGGTGGACATAGGTCTCCGACTCGTTCGGCAGGTCGAAGTTGAACACGTGCGACACCGCGTCGACATCGATTCCTCGTGCGGCCACATCGGTCGCAACCAGCACCGGCGGATGATTCGACTTGAAGTGCGCCAACGCCCGCTGACGAGCCGATTGGCTCTTGTCGCCATGCAGGGCCAACGTCGCGATCCCGACCTTTTCGAGTTGGGTCGCCAGTCGATCGCAGCCGTGCTTGGTGCGGCAGAAGACGATGGCTCGTGAGATCGGCTGATTGGTCAGCAGAGTGGCGAGCAGTCGGGCCTTCTGCGGCTTCGGAACGTGGTAGACCGAATGGCTGACGAGTTCAGTCGTCTGCTTGACGGGGGCGATGCGAATCCGCTCGGGATTCTTGAGAATCCCTTCAGCGAGTTCGGCGATCTCCGCTGGCATCGTGGCCGAGAAGAACAGCGTTTGCTTGCTCTCGGGCAACATCTTCACAATCTGACGAATCGAGGGCATGAAGCCCATGTCGAGCATCCGGTCGGCTTCGTCCAGGACAAAGATCTCGACCGCTCGCAGATCGATATACCCCTGCTGACGCAAGTCTTCCAGCCGGCCCGGTGTGGCGACGAGAATGTCGACGCCACGCTGCAGAGCATGCACCTGCGGTGATTGCCCGACACCACCCACGACCACCGTATGCCGCAGACCGGTGTGGCAACCGTACGCCCGCAGGCTGTCGCCAATCTGAATTGCCAATTCGCGAGTTGGTGAGAGAATCAAGCAGCGAATCCGCTTGAAGGCTCCCCGACCATTCTTGTTCATCGCCGGTGCCACCGGCGGTGTTTCCACCAGCCGATGCAGAACGGGCAAAGCAAAGGCCGCAGTCTTCCCCGTACCCGTCTGAGCACAGCCCAGCAGGTCACGACCAGACATCGCAGCGGGAATCGCAGCAGCCTGAATCGGGGTTGGATTAACGTAGCCTTCAGCCGTAACTGCGCGCAGAATGGGCTCAGAGAGCCCCATCTCAACAAAAGTCATCTCGGTCCCAAGTGATAGTTCCAGGACCGAATGAGAGAGGAGCGAAATGTCCCCGCAAAAGCCATTGGTACTGGCATG
>JANOKO010000532.1:0-1717 GCA_031419335.1 Planctomycetota bacterium | reverse complement strand
GGATGTTAAGGAGTTTATCGCCCTGGCCCAGGAAAAAAGGCTCCTGGTCGAACAGACGAACGACGAGAATCCGAGTAGCTCGGAGGACGATGATGACGAGGACATCCTCGCGACCAACAAGCCGAACCTGTTGTTTTATCGGATCCCGCTCTTCAATCCGGACGCCGCGCTCACCCGCTGGGAACCGCACCTCCGCTGGATCTGGACGCGGGGGTTTCTCTGTGTCTCTGCCCTGGGCATGCTGGCGGCGTTGCTCATTCTCTGGTCGAACCGCAGTGATCTCGTCACGGCATTTCCGGCGGCAGTCCGCTGGGAGACCCTGCTTGTGGCCTACCTGCTGATCATTGCCACGACGGCTCTACATGAGATGGCCCACGGGCTGACGTGCAAACACTATGGCGGCGAGGTCCATGACACGGGTGTGCTGTTCATGCTGTTCATGCCGTGCCTCTACGCCAACGTCTCCGATGCGTGGATGATACCCGAGAAGTGGAAGCGGCTGTTGATTACTGCTGCCGGGGGATACTGTGATCTGTGCGTGTGGGCCGTTTCTGTGTTCGTCTGGCGCGTGACGGTTCAGGGCAGTCTGGTCAATCATCTGGCCTTTGTGGCGCTGAGTGTCTGCGGCGGGCGAAGCTTGTTGAACTTCAACCCACTGCTGAAGCTGGACGGTTACTACCTGATCAGTGATGGGCTCTCGATTCCGAATCTGCGGAAGCGTGCCCACGAATATTGGATGGAGCATCTGCGCTGGATGTTATGGGGATCCGCTCGCCCGCCGGATGTTCCCGGGCGACGGGTGCTGCTGGCCTATGGGGTGCTGAGTTGGATCTTTGCGATCATTTTTCTGGACCTCGTGGTGGTCCAGCTCATCGAGTATTCCGCCGATCAGCTGGGAATGGTTGGTGTGATCTTGAGTTGTTTGGTGCTGCTGGTGCTGGCCAAGCGCGTGTTCAAAGGGTTCTTTCGAAGTGAGTTCATGACCATGATCACCGAGCGTCGCAGGCGGGCCTTGACTTGGGTGGGGGGGATCGTGGGGATCCTGGTGGGATCGTTTCTGGTCCCGACGAAGTTCTACTCATCAGGCAGCTTCGAAGTGCGTCCTGGAGAGCGGCACCAGGTGGCCTCACCCGTGACTGGCTACATCCGCACGGTCTTCGTGACAGACGGAGAGGTGGTGCGGAAAGGGATGCCGCTCGTGCAGTTGGAGTCCATCGATTTAGAGAGCCAGATCGCCGTGAAGCGTTCCGAACTCGCCGAGTCGGATGCCGTGCTGCGTAAGTTGAACGCTGGGCAACGTCCCGAAGAGATCACCGATCAACAGGACCGCGTGAAGCGAGCTGAAGAGTGGAGCGAACTGGGCCGCCTGGAACTCGAACGGGCGAAGCGGCAACTCGATCAGGAACTGATCGGATACGACCAGAAAATCGCCCAAGCTGAGGCCGAACTTCAGGCCGGGCAGGCCGCGTATGAGCAGTCGGAGAAGCTGTATCAGGCGGGAGCCCTGGCCGGTGCGGAGCTGCGATCAGACAAGACCAAGTGGACGATCCTCCAGTCCCAAGTGCGTCAGGTCGAGTCCCAGCGGAAGGCCCGCGTGGAGGAAGGGGTTCGCGTGGCTGAGGCGGAACTCAGCCGCCGCCAACAGGATGTGGCCGAGGCGAAATCGAAACTCGTATTGGTGAAATCGGGGACGCGTCCCGAAGAACTCGCCGCCGAG
>JANOKO010000531.1:0-1928 GCA_031419335.1 Planctomycetota bacterium | reverse complement strand
GACATCCAAAGCGATGTCCGGGCCACCCGCCTACATTCATGACGATGGGTATTGGTATCTGCACGGCAGCACGGGCCACGGGTTCCTGGTCGTACACGCGACGGCGGTGAAGATGACTCGTTAGAGCTTTCACGATGGCTTGTGTACCGTACCGTAGAATGGACCCCCAGGTCCGTTCCGCCCGGACCTAGGGGGCCAGGCTACGAGAGCGATGTGGTCCAATCGCTGCATTGAGCGTCTGGGTCGCAGAGCGACAAGAGGATTGACCGGAGGACATCGCCCGTGAGAATCAAGCTGCTTCTCCGCCCTCTTGTTTCTGCGTCACCCAGACATCCCAAGCGATGTCTGGGCCACCCCGCGATGCTATCCAGGCACTCAACGCATTGCCTGAGCCACCCCGCCAAATGAAGAAAGCCAGTCGAAAGGCTGGCTCACGACTGGCTTTGTGAATTGAATCACTTCTTTTTATTGTTGCAACTCTACTTCTTCTCATTTGGGCAAATGATTACAATGGTTATTTCCACTCTAATCACAACTCTGACCACAATGAGAACAAGAGTCATATACAATGCGATATACATGGGTCTACTCCGTGTGCTAATGCTGACTACAGGATGAATTACTTACGGTTCATTCAATGACTTTCCAGTACTCGTTTACTTATTCATATATTATACCAGTTCCGCTGGAATAAGTCCAACAGAAAAATGGGTTTCTGAGTGCGATTCAATGAGAATCTGCGATGGTCTCGGTACGAATCAACAATTGCGTGTGGGTGTGATCGATCGATAATGTAGTGACAACTGGCCGGTCTGAAGTGCTCGGATCGCGTGCGAAGAGACTCCCTTTACAGTGGCGGGGTGACCCAGGCTTCGCTTTGGATGTCTGGGTCACGAAGGGACAATAGGGATGGAAGGGCGAGCGGGTCCTCTGCAACCTCTTGTTGTTGCACAACCTAGACGCTCAAAGCAGCGTCTGGGCCACCCCGCCATCGCCTTTGTTGATCGAATCGAAGGGAAGCGAGTCGTACTGATCGACGGCGATCAGCTGGCCGAACTGATGATTCAACACAATGTCGGAGTCACAACAACCGAAACCTATGAGGTGAAATCTCTGTCCGGGGATTTCTTCGACGAGGACGAGGGGTAAGATCGCCCCATCACGATTGCGGCCCGCGATGGGAAATGGTCCAGCGTCCGTCGTAACTGGTCTCTCAGCCTGTCGCATCAGCGTTGACAAGCCCATCCGACGACGCGATAGTGAGTTGATGTTCTACCGCACTTCGGCGGTCGAATACCTGTTCGGTGGCCGGAGGGCAAACTACACATGGCACAAGAAGCTGATTCTGCTGCGTTTGAACACAGGTACTTCGTCGCTCCATCTGCGTTAGAGTTGCATGAATTGATTCAAGGCAATCAGCAGTTCGGATACGAACTGGTGACTGTCGCTTGCGACAAAAACGACCACTGGCACGCATTTCTTAAGCGTGATCGATCCACGTTACTTCAGTCCATTTCCGTATCACTCGATGAGGTCAGCGAAGGAATTAGCATGCTCCTCGACAATCACCCTGGTTTTGTGACCGCAGGGCGAATGGATGACCTTCAGTCAGTTGTCGGCTGCATCCTGAAAGCGTTGGAGAATCAGGCTCCAACCTGAGTGAAGCGGAGCCACCACATGCGGATGTTCGCCGGGTGGCACCGGTTGGCTCGCTTTGGAGCCTACCGGTGTGCCTTGGCACAAGAGGTATGCCGTGATAAACCTCTCGTAGCGGAGACCTCTTTCGGCTACGCCGCCCCGGTAGCCCAAAGCGGCAACCGCGGGGTGGCACCGGTTGGCTCGCTTTGGAGCCTACCGGTGTGCCTTGGCACAAGAGGTTTGCCGTGATAAACCGCTCGTAGCGGAGACCTCTTTCGGCTACGCCGCCC
>JANOKO010000530.1:0-2064 GCA_031419335.1 Planctomycetota bacterium | reverse complement strand
CAGCTTTGGTGGCGCGGGTCGATCACTCCGTGCTGTAACGCCCCACTCGATGATGCGTCGTCCGGTGGTTACAATCTCCCTCATGAGTCCGTGGCCTCTCCTCCGATCTCGGTCCCCAACGGTCCAGCGACATCGCCGGGGCGGGTGGCTGGCGGTGTGGTCCAGACATCGCTTTGGATGTCTGGGTGACGCAGGAGCAAGAGGGATCAGGAGAGTGAACGGCCTCCCCTCTAATTCTCTTGATGATCCACACTCCAGACGCTCAAAGCAGCGTCTGGGCCACCCCGCCGTGTGGTCGACAGGTAATCGACTTTCGCAGCACTATCAACGGATCATCGCTCACCCGGAGCGGGTGGTTCCGCGAGTGAATTGTCCGCCGAGGAATGGCTTTGAGGGGAGACCGTGGCCTTCGTCAGTCGTGGCAGGATCCCGTTGGTACTCTGCATATAGCTACGGTACTCGTCGCCGAAATTATCCAACATCATCTGCTCTTCGTGCGGGATCCGAATCCAATACAGTAAGGTGACAGCTGCCAGAGCTGCCCCTCCGGCGAGCCAGTTATTTAAGAGTAGAGCCTGGCTGAAAGCGAATAGAAAGAACGAGGCATACATCGGGTGTCGGACGAAGCGATACACACCCTGGGTCACCAATCGGTGGTTCTGGCGAAGTTCCAATGTCACCGACCAGGATTTCCCGAGATCTGCATGCGAGCGCCAAAACAGCCAGAGAGCCATCACCAAGAGAGGAGTTCCCACCCAAGAGGTGACTAACGGGAGAACGAAGTTGGCACCGTTGAGCCAAGACGTGAACAGGAGCAGCAAAGGTAAACCGATTTGTCCTGCTGCGACGAGGGACACGAGTGCGCTTTCACGCAGGTTGTTGAGGGAAACGGACTTTCGTTCAAACCAATTGCGGTACTGGTAATGAGTTCGAATGGAGACGTAGATCACCAGACCGCACAGATACACGAGATGTGAGGGTTGCAGATTCATCGATCGCCTGGGAGACAGAAAGGAACACAACAGGGAAAGGTTCGATCACCGATGGGCGGGGTCTCAACCGCGAAACGCCAGTCGGTGAACAGCACCCCGCCAGTCAGTCGATGCCGAAATGCCAATCCGACGCCCCCGCTGACCTCTCTTCGGACCACCGATACGTCTTGCCCCACTCTATCAGTAGAATGAGATCGTTTTCCAGTCGGTCATCGAACCGCAGCCGGTTTCTCGCGGTGAATGGGAAGGACGTGGACGACTCGACAGGTTGAACCCCTGCCGCTTTCAGGAATGGAGAGTTACAATCCCGTGCCGGGGCACCCTGTGGCCATTGGCACACCTGCCGAGTCGAGAAGAAATTCATGAACCCACTCGCTGCCCATCGCTTGCAATTGACACGGCGGGAGCTGTTTGGCCGTTCGGCGAACGGCTTGGGTGTGGGTGCGCTGGCGTCGCTGCTGGGACGGGATGGACTCGCGGACGCCTCGGCACCACGTTTCGGCGGGCTGCCGGACGTGCCGCACCTGGCGGCCAAGGCCAAGCACGTCATCTACCTGTTCCAAAACGGGGCTCCCACGCACTGCGACCTGTACGACTACAAGCCGAAGCTCCAGCAATTGCATGGCCAACCGATGCCGGAGGAGTTTTTCAAGGGGAAGCGCTTCAGCACGATGACCGGCGACCCAACGGGGAAGTTGGTCTTGGCTCCGGTCGAGCCGTTTGCCCAGCACGGGGAGTCGGGGGCGTGGGTCAGCAATTTTCTCCCGCACATCGCCACTGTGGTCGACGACCTATGTTTTGTGAAGAGTATGCACACTGAGGCAGTGAACCATGCTCCAGGGATCACATTCCTGCTCACCGGGAGCGAGCTGCCGGGGAGGCCCTCGCTGGGGGCGTGGCTCACGTATGGGCTGGGGAGTGAGACGGAAGAGTTGCCCGGTTATGTGGTGATGACCTCGATCTCGAAGGGAACCAGTTGTGGGCAAATCTTCTACGACTTCTACTGGGGTTCGGGGTTCCTGCCTTCGATGTACCAGGGGGTGAAGTTCCGGGGGAGCGGCGAGCCCGTGCT
>JANOKO010000529.1:0-3332 GCA_031419335.1 Planctomycetota bacterium | reverse complement strand
GCTGCCTCTGAAAGATTAATTGGAGGTTCTGTTCCTCTTTGAGCATCTTTGATTTCAGGTAGATATTGTCACGGACTTCGGACTTGGCTCCAGGGACTCGCATCAGGAGTTGGACGATGCTGTTGACGACCTTGATCGGCTTGGAGCGTTTGACCTCCACGGGCAGTCCTTGGTCGTTCAGGATGTACATCCCCTCGGGGACTTTCTGTGTGTAGCCATCGGTGCCGACGACCGACCCGATGAGATCGCCAATCAGATAGGTTTTCCGTCGGGCATCCACCTTGATCTGGATCACGATGAAATAGGCTTGCCCCGCCAGCGGAGCATCACCCGGCTCCCCAAACTCTTCGTGCTGGAGGGTGCCCACTCCGACCTTGATAATCGGTCGCGAGAACGCCGTGAACCGCCCGGCTTTGACCGCGTTGCCCGGCTCTCGGAGTAGATAACCTCCGACCGCTCCTGCGAGATCAGCAGTGCCATCGCCATCCTCGCTCCCCGCTGCCCCGGCAGAATCCGAGAGAGCTGAACTCGCGGCCAACGGAAAATCGGGAATCGCTTCCGTGACGGACATGACATCGAAAGGTGTGCGACCCTGATCTGGCTCGGTAAGCATGATCGGAGAGTCGATAAACTCTCCCAGCCAGTCGCCCTCTGCATCCGTCTCAACCACCTCCATGATGGGATGGGATGGGTCGTCTCTCGATCGACTCTGAGTCAATGAAATGGACAGTATCGCCAGCAGTACCGCATGCACCACGAACGAAATCGAGAAGCTCTTCCCTTGCGGCCCCAGCAGGTATTCCCGCCACGTCAGGGGCGGGAGCGGTCCGTCGGGCACAGTCGTTTCAAGTGGGATTACGACGGACGCTGACCTCGGACGCCGCGCAGAAGCGGTCGGAGAATTCCCAGCTCGCGGCTCTGTCTCCGACATGGTGTTTCCTCAGCCGGGGGTTCTGGTTGGAGTCCGGCCTGTAGGCTGCCTTGGGGACAGGCTGAAGCCTGAACTCCAACCACGCAACAGAGCGGTTTCAGAATCAGTGATCATCGATCCAGCCGATGGTAAGGCAGTTCTGGAACACGATTTCTGAAACTTCCCTAAACCGGCCCCACCCCCTTGGCCAACTCCGCATCCCACGCATCCAGCAGCGGCCAATCGACCGCGCACGTCCCGAAGTCGGCCATGTGCTGATACTGCGTCAGCCGCGCGATCGTCGAGTCGAGCAGCTTCCGATCGTTGCGGAAGATCGGCCCGTGACTCGGCAGCAACCACTCGACATCCGTGTCTCGTATCCGCGTCAGCGACCGAATGAACGCGGGCAGGTCCGACCCGTGGTGAGCATCGATATTCCCGACGCAACCGTCGCGGTAGATGTTGTCGCCCGAGAACAGAATCTTCCCCAGCCGAAACGCCAACTGAGCCGGGGCGTGGCCGGGGGTGTGCCAGACATCGAGAGTGAGCGAGCCGAGCTTGAGCTGGTCCCCTTCGTCAATGGTCTTGTCGAACCGAATCTTGGGGAGGTCGATCGAGATCCCCTGCGCGGTGATCTCGGCATAAGTCATGATCCGCTCCCCCTCGGCGAGCAGTCCGGCAGCCTGCGGATGGCCGATCACCTGGGCCTGGGGCATGATCTCTTTGGCCCGCTTGAGTCCCTGGATGTGATCCACATCCGCGTGCGTCGCGATCAGATACTTGCACTGATTCAGCGGGAAGTCCATGTCCCGGATCAGGCCGATCATGTCATCGAGCGTGTCTTCATACCCGATATCAATCAGCATCCACTCCCCGGCATCATGCACCATATACACCGAACACCCCAGCCGCCGGCGGGCCTGAAGGTTCATTTCGATGACATGCGGAAAAACTTCATGCCGGGCCAGCATGTGATGGGGTACTCCGTAGAGCTAGAGGGGCCAAGTCGAGGGGCTGGCCCATTCTAACGGGCATTGAGCCGACTCTCAAACTGCGTATTCCAGGAGGACACATTTGCACGTTTCTTCGGTTCCCAACTTCTCTCGTGACCCCGACTCATGCTCCAACCGGCAAAATCTGCCGCAGCATAGGTGACTTTGCGCATTTTGCCGATTATGCTTCACTTGCCAAATGCGCAGATTCCCAAGGCAGAGGTTGAGTCGGTCAACGACTGCCGTAGGCATCGCCTCTATCGGCGATGGGTTCTGGGCTTGTCTGGATTCGAACTTCAGGAGCGAAGTCATGGTCAAATCAGCTGTCATGTGTGCCCTCGGATTGGTCGTCGGAATGGCCAGTTCTGTCGCGAATGCCCAGTTCTACTATTCGCCAGCGGGCTACTATGCACCGGCCCCAGTCGTCGTGGTCCGTCCAGTGTACGTGTCTCCCGTGGTCCAAGCTGTGTACCCGACACCTGTTTATGTGTCTCCGGTTTCCACGGTGTCGTATTCAACGGTGACGACCAGCCTGGATCCCACCCCGGTCTATTCCGAACCCACATCGGCGTACTACCAGCCGGCTCCGGTCTACCTCGCGACCACTCCGGTGTATGTGTCTCGTCCCGCCTACATCACTCCGGCACCGGTCTATGTCTCTCGCGCTGTGTACTCACCCGCCGTCGTCCGTGAGACGCTCCGAGTGGGTCCGTACTCGTCGACTTACCGGGCTCACGGTTACGGTTGGGGATCAGGCTATTCTGTCGTTGGACACAGCGGATTGCACCGCTCAGTGGTCCGTATCCGCGGTTGGTAATTGACCACCGGCAGAGCAAGCATTCCGCCCAGCCCTCGATTCGTCGAGGGCTGTTTGCATTGACGCTTGGAACGCGACGTGTGGTTGAGTATGCACATATTCGTTTTTGGCATCCCCTGCTCCTGGAGAGACCCACGCTCGGACAGAGATCTCCGAGATCGACAGACTCAGCGAGTTCTCTCGATCACTCCCTCGCGATCACGAGAAGCAAGCACGATAACTGTTCGGCACCCGTGGTCCTCTTGAGAGTTGGTCTCACTCTGGCCCATAATCGGTGCGGTATGCCTCGATTCGCGAGCAAACTGGTTCCTCCCTTAATCGAGGCCCTCCATGCCGATCCCCATATCAGTCCTGCAAACATTCTGTGTTCGGGCTCTGACTCAGATTGGGTTGTCGTCGAAGGACGCGACCACGACTGCCGAAGCCCTGGTCACGACCGACTCGATGGGAGTCTTCACGCATGGGACTAAACTGCTCAGCGGGTACATCAACCGGCTCAAAGGAGGCGGATATCGCGTGGCTGGCGTGCCGCGAGTGGATCGGGAGGGACCAGGCTGGGCGGTGATTGAGGGGGATCATGCGCTGGGGCAGGTGGGTGGGATGTTTGCCATCG
>JANOKO010000528.1:0-2326 GCA_031419335.1 Planctomycetota bacterium | reverse complement strand
ACAGCGACACCTACCAGCGGTCATGGCGGCCTAACGAGACGAATCAACTCGACGAGCGGAACTTCAGCCGCTCGGTCCCCCGGCGGATGCCTGCGGAGACTACCGTCGACGCGATCCATCTCGCTACGACGATGACCTCCGATGTCGCGGCGTTCGATACCGAGATCAAAACGCGAGCTGTCTCGCAGGCCAGCACTCCTCGGAACAACAACGGACAAGGTCAGCTTTACGCGCTCAGCGTGTTCGGTCGGTCGACGAGGGAGAACGCCTGCGACTGCGACCGGTCGAACGAGTCGAGCCTGCTTCAGACGCTCTATCTTCGGAATGACAGCGATGTCTACAAGGAGATGGATCGCGGAGATGGCTGGCTGGCCGAACTTGGCAAGCAGTATGGAGCCAAGGTCATCGCCCCGCCGGAAACCCCGGCGAAGTCCAAGCCCGCCGACTACGACACCAAGTTGGCCGAACTCAAGGAGAAGGCCGAGAAGCTCAAAGGCTCCGACGATAAGCGGGCCCTCAAGCTCGCCGATCGCGAGGCCCTGGCCTACGAACGCCGCTACGCCAAGCTCCCCCCAGCTTCGAAGACCGAAGCTGCGACTGCCGAAGCGAAGCCCGAGGCGAAGAAGCCGCTGCTGCCCGATGAGACGATCAAGCCGATGATCGAGGAAGCTTATCTCCGGACGGTGAGCCGCTTCCCCAGCGAATCGGAAATGGCGACAGCCCTGCACTTCGTCCAGCAGTCATCAACGCCCCTCTCCGGGGTTCGCGACATCCTCTGGTCACTCCTGAACACCAAAGAGTTCATCGTCAATCACTGATTGTCGGCGACTTCTCCGAAGTCGCTGATTCGGTGTCTCACTTCAACGCGACACATTCTCCCAGGGTCGCACCGGCGATTTCGGAGAAATCGCCGACACTCCCAAACACTCACCTCCTCAAAAGGACTTCTCCCATGGCATTCCACATTCAATGTGACGGTTTCGGTCGCCGCGACTTCCTTAAGGCTGGAGCGCTCACGCTCGGCGGGCTCTCGATGGGGACTTTCCTCCGGATGAGTGCAGCTGGTGAAACCAATCCGGCGGCTAAGGCGAAGTCGGCGATCTTCATCAACCTCGCCGGTGGCCCCAGCCACATGGACACCTTCGACCTCAAGCCGAATGCGCCTGACACGCATCGCGGCGAGTTCAAGACGATCCAGACCAGCGTCTCGGGGATCGAGATCAGCGAGCATCTGCCGAACCTGGCCACAGCCATGGACAAGTTCGTGATTCTGCGCGGCGTCAGCCACTCGATCGCTGCTCACAACCTCGGCTCCGAGTACGTCAACTGCGGCAACCGCCCGTTGCCATCGCTGGAGTTCCCCGGTTACTCCTCGGTCATCTCCAAGGAACTCGGCGGACCAGCTGACTTGCCGCAAGCTGTGGCGATTCCGAATGCTCAATACCAGCGCGGTGGTTACCTCGGTGTGAAGTACGCCCCGCTCAACACCGGCAAGGCACCGACCGCTGGTCAGGCGTTTGCCGTGCGCGGTGTCTCGCTCGGCAACGGGCTGACGATCGCCGATGTCGAGAAGCGGCAAGGTCTGCTCAATAGCCTCGACACAGCCTTCACCGGGTTCGAAAAACAGAACCAACTGCTCGATGGCCTCGATCGCTTCTCGCAACAAGCGTACTCGATGATCACCTCGCCAAACGCCCGCAAGGCGTTCGACATCAGCCAGGAGAACGCCGAGTTCGCGGGCAAGTTCGGCACCAGCGGCTTCGGACAAAGCTGCCTGCTGGCCCTGCGGCTGATCGAATCCGGCGTGCGGTTCACGACGATCACCAACGGCGGCTGGGACACCCATAACGATGGTTTCACAGCTCTCAAGAACAAGCAACTCCCTCCGTTCGACCAAGGCTTGGCCGCTCTGCTGAACGGCCTCGCCCAGCGCGGCCTGCTGGAGTCAACCGCCGTCTACGTGACCGGTGAATTCGGTCGCACGCCAAAGATCAACACGCAGCGCGTCGGTCGTGACCACTACCCGCGAGCGATGTTCATGCTGATGGCCGGTGGCGGAATCAAGGGCGGCACGACCTACGGGGCCAGCGACCGACGCGGGGCTTACCCCAAAACTTCGCCAGTCACCGCCAGCGACATCATCGCCACCATCTACCACGGACTTGGCATCCCCGCTGACATGGAACTCCGCGACAAGCAGGATCGCCCGTTGGTGCTCGTTCCAGAAGGATCGGCGATTCGAGAACTGTTCGCCTAATCTACGGTCGCCGTCTTCCCTGCCAGAACCCGGACCTTATCCTTACCGACCTGGACATGCCCGGCGCCG
>JANOKO010000527.1:0-2596 GCA_031419335.1 Planctomycetota bacterium | reverse complement strand
GGTTACAGACAATACAGCAGTCACAGCAAGCATTCAGCTGCAAAATGGCTCCTCCTTCCATTTACACTGTTCCGCGCGACCGTGATGCCCACGCCACGATTCAGGGTTTCGTTTACCGGGTTTATCTGACTCTTCTGCGTTGGCTTGACCTCAAGGAAGGTCAGGCCCTTGAACTCGTCATCGACACCCTCGCCAAGCGTACCCAGCTCGCCCCTGTGAACTGGAACCACCGCAGCGTCGTTGAGGTGCTGTCCGCCGACAAAGCGGGCGGCTGGTTCCTGCATGCTCAGACCGGCGATGAGTGGCTGTTGACGCTTAAGTTCCGCGTGAAGAAGGGGACGTTCGATGAGGCCGCGTTGCAGAAGCAACTCCCGCTGAAGCTGCTCGACCAACTCGACGAACTGCCGGTCTACGGTCGCGGCGACCGCGTGAAGGTCAAGAACCTCAAGGGGCCGTTCCAAGAGGTCACCATCACCGTCCACTGGGCTCGCGAGATCGACACTCCCACCTTCCAAAAGTTCCTCACCGCCGCCGTCGACAGCTACGGCCAACAAGCCACAGCTGCGGCCTTGGTGATCGGCGACCTCTCCCCGTGGAAGGTGCTGGGCCGCAAATGGCACCTGTCGCGGAAGGGGTTCCCGAGTGCGAAGCGCGTCGACTGGGAGGCCGAGACCCTCGACCAATTGTTCACCCTGATCGAGGGCATCGCCACCGGCGGCACCGTCGAATGGGGCGGGAAGCAAACAGTCACCTGGACCCGCGACGGTGAGGAGAAACCCGCGATCGAGATCAACACCAAACGCCGCACCTCGATCGACTTCGAACTCTACGGCCCGCCCGGTCGCTTCGGCCTCGGCCACATCTCCACCCTCGGCGAAACCCGCGAAGTCGACACCGCCCGCGATGGAAGACAAGTCGTGCGTCTGAGCCTGATCACCGCCGATCAGGTGAGCGACCCGGCGTTGAAGAAGTTCCTCAAGGAGATGTGGAAGACGTAGGCTGGTCCGAAAGTGGGACGGGCACATTTGCCCGTCCGTGATCCCGCTCGCGAGACTCCCTCGTTGTCCAAGTCCCACGAGCTTCCCTCTGGTTCCCAAGCTCCGCTTGGGAACCCCTATCCTCGAAGCTCCGCTTCGCCGCGTGACGGTTGACGTTGGCCGTCGAGTTGCCCCGGCAGAATTCTCACGGGACTGTTCTCACTCGGGAGTTCACACCTCCGGCGTCGAAGCGGAGCTTCGGGGATATGCGTCACCAAGCCGGAGCTTGGTGACGAGATTCCCAAAGATGCCGAACATAACTATGTCCCGAATGGCAGAATCGGCAGTAATTGCCACTACATGAAGGCGGAGGGGCGATATTTCAAGAAGCCATTGCCTGAACTTACGTCTTTGCATTGAATCTGCAACCATGACTGACAAAGAACTCAGACCGCTGATTCGTAGGCTCCTAGCTCATGAACATCCAGGGGCTGTGCTCGTCGAGGAGTTACCCCTCATTCGAGAAAAGCGAGCTGATCTAGCCATCGTCAATGATGCGTTGTGGGGGTACGAGATCAAGAGCGAACATGACCGGCTTGATCGGTTACCGGAACAGGTGTCGTTCTACGATGCTGTATTTGACTATTGTCATGTGATCGTGGCTTCAAAGTTTGTGGATCGCGTACGAAGTATCGTTCCCGGTTATTGGGGTATCATGCAGGTAATCCAAGAGAAGACAAGGTCTCGAATAGATCCTGTCAGGCCCTCGGTAAGGAACACAAATACTCAAGCTTCAGCAGTGATTCGACTATTATGGAAGGTCGAGGCCGTGAAAATTCTGCGGGCCGCTGGCAGCGACATCTCGATCACGCAACCACTCAGCAAGGTTTGGACGGCATGTGAACAGATTCCGAGAGAATCTCTCGACTTATCGGTTCGAACGGCAGTCAGCCAAAGGAAGCTGCTCGAAGGTCGCGAACGACTTTAACCAGATGATGATTCAGGCTCCACTGAACCCATTGGACCGCATTGCCGGGCGACTCCCGTTCATGGGATACTTCGCTGAACAGGAAGTCACCAGTGCTGTACTCCGGACCAGCGTAAAAGTCTTGCTTACGCAGACTGTCGCACAATTCCCGCATATCTTCCGACCCTCCGTCCTTCAATTTCTTCCCTCCGATGACGGCCCATTGATTGTCGATTGTGTAGCGGATATTCGCGGCGGGCTCGCCTCTTCCGCCTGCTCCTTCACGTGAACTGCGAGTCGCGAAATCACTGAATGCGGGCTTTCGCTCGATGCCTTTCGCATTCACACCGGCCAACCAACTGGTCCAGCAAGACCGTTCGAAGCGGTGCCACACCTTCTGGCCGAGTGAGGAGATTCTCACGTTGAACATTGCAGAAGAGGCGATCAGCGTCCTCCACTTCTCCGGTGAACACATATCGAGAAGGCCATCAACCAAGTTCATCGGTTCAGCCTTATAGTCCATCAAGTAATCACATTGTGGCTCAGTTCGTCCGAGTTGCTGCAACAGCAGTCTGAGTCTGCGAGGAGTCTCGACCGCTGGACACCATAACAAGGAGATGTGGAAGCTGTAGCGTGGGACGGGCACATTTGC
>JANOKO010000526.1:0-9109 GCA_031419335.1 Planctomycetota bacterium | reverse complement strand
CGTCTCGTCGGCCCAGCCACTGGCAATCTGCAATCGATCGTGGGGAAGGGAAGCTGGCGAGTGTTTGTCGCGGACGACCGTCAACAGAAACCCCGCTCCGAGTACAGCAGCCAGACCGATCCAAGGCCCGATTCTCCAGGCACGGCGAGGGGGAGAAAGTTGTGTCACGCGGGAGCACTTTCTCTGTCTGAGCCAGACGGGTGATAATACTCTCTCCGTAAGACGGCCTTTCAAGGCCGTCTTGCTGCTAGCATCGATCGAGGACGGCCTGGAAAGGCCGTCCTACGGGGGACTTGAATTCCCGCCACATGCCAAAGCTGAAACTGACAGGCATAGCGTGGGGAGATCATCACCAAGCAAAGAAGGCTCCTGAAACCGTCAGGAGCCTTCGAACGTGATGCCCTGCAAGCCACCCGCGAAACCTATTTTTTCGCGGGCTTTTTATCGCTCACCTCTCCCGTTTCGTCACTCATGGCCGCCGTGTCCGTGGTCGTCGCCGGGTCATTCTTATCCCCTTCAGAACCACCGGGAGCCGAACAACCCAGAATCGTCAGCAGGGTTAGCAAACACAGCATCGGGCGAAATTCAGACCACATGACCATTCACCTTCAGTGAGAAATGAGAAAGACAGACACATCATGCTGGGATTCAAGCAATCACCCCGTAGGACGGCCTTTCCAGGCCGTCCTCGATCGATGCTAGCAGCAAGACGGCCTGGAAAGGCCGTCTTACGGGGAGGCAATTTTCGCCCGTATGCCTTACCACTCAGCAGCTGGTTCGCCGCCGCGGATGGAGCCCGCTGCAATCCAGACACCCTGGTCAATGTTCTCCGACACGAACTTGACAGATCCATCTCCCAACAGGCAGTGGACACCCCCTACGTGGTAGCTGCTCGGTTCCTTGATGTCTATGTCTGTCGGCGAAACGTCAAAGTCGCAGGACGGCCCCGCGTTGGGCTTGATCAGAGTCGTGTGCCAGGGGCCCCAATAGACTCGTCCGCCTGCCCAGAATCGGCCTTGCTCATCGCTTTCTCCGCTCCAGCCAGTCCCCGCATCATACATTGCCAGACAAGTGCTGTAGTAGGTGTTCAGCAGTGCCTTGTGAGCCGCCGTGTTGTTCCACGTGTTTCCTGCCACGTTCGCGGACCGCTCCGCGTGTGTGCCGGTCACCACGCGATAAAATGGCTCACGTCGAGTGCCAGCACCGGTGATCCACTGACCTCCGTTTGTGCCAATCCGCAATTCAGACGCGGCGATCGTGTTGCTCGTTCCGTCAACCAGGTCAGCTGTCGAGGATCCCCGGAAGAGTGTAGCAAAGCCGACCGGCCCACCCGCCATGGCCCAGCTCGTTCCTGGACCCGCCGAGAGGCCGTAAGATGTGGGCCCCAAGTTGGCCGTGTACCTCGTACGAGAACCCGGATCGCTGGGGCAGACATAGGACGCAATCTTGGTCTGAGCCATGTTGTTGTTGACATTGCCGTTGACGTTGGTATCCCAGCGGTAGTTCCAATCGATCTGGTTGTAGACTGGGGCCTGATCGATGTACGGCAGTAGCATCGCCAAGCCGCTCCAAGACAGCCATGCCTGGTCGTAACGCCCACCGATGGCTTCGGTGGTGCCCGCCACACCGTTCGGCGTGAACATGCCAAAGGTGTCATGGTAGTTGTGCAGAGCTAGCCCCAACTGTTTCAAGTTGTTCTTGCATTGGGACCGACGCGCGGCCTCCCGTGCCTGCTGCACCGCGGGCAGCAGCAGCGCGATCAGAACCGCGATGATCGCGATCACGACCAACAGTTCAATCAAAGTGAATCCACGACGACGCAACATGACAGAATCTCCTATTCAGGAATTGTCCGAAATACCCGAACGGGTATGAGAAAAACACATCCGCGCCAATGTAAAGTAATTCGCAACGGGCGGCATGAGAAGATCGCTTGCAGAAGTTTCTTCAAAAATTGGTGGAATAATTGGCCATCTCAAGTGTTCGATCCCTTGGGCAAATCAGGCATTACGGCTGAAACACTACTCCACACGCAGGGCCATCAGCATCGGCAGCCTGGCCACCTCGCGCACTGCCGCCAGCGACGATAGCATCCCGGCAGCATGGCTCAACAAAGGGCCACAGAAGCAGAGGAATCTCCATTCTGGTATGCTGCTCGCATGGACACGCTCCTCTCTCGCATCACGATCGATCCGCAAGTCTGCCACGGTCAGCCGTGCATCCGAGGGCTCCGCTACCCCGTGGAGACCCTGCTGGAGTTGCTCTCTTCGGGGATGACAATCGACGAAATCCTTGACGACTACGAGGATCTGGAGCGTGACGACTTGCTGGCCGTCCTGGCGTTCGCCGCCCGGTTGGCCCGGACCCGCCGCCTCCAGTCGGCGGGGCCATGAAATTCCTCATTGACGCCCAATTGCCACGGCGAATGGTCGTGTGGCTGACTGCCTCCGGATGCGATGCCGTCCATACACTGGATCTGCCCGACGGCAACCGGACGACCGACGAGCAGGTCAACGACGTGGCCGACCGCGAGCAGCGCGTCGTCATCACCAAGGACGCCGACTTCGTGGATACGCATATCCTCCGCGACCGCCCGGCCAAGCTGCTGTTGATCTCGACCGGGAACATCAGCAACCGGGATCTGGAGGCTCTGACGATTCCGCTCATCCCGGACATCATTGGCGAATTCGAGTCGCACACGTTTCTCGAACTCGGTCGTTCTGGATTCACAGTTCGCGCGTAGTTCGAGTGTCGAGCTGCATAATCGGCATTGTCAGAAGTGAAAAGACGACAGGCTGGAAGCCGATCCCACGGTTGCCTACTCCACACGCAGCGCCATCAGCATCGGCAACCGCGCGACCTCTCTCACAGCCGCCAGCGACGACAGCATCCCAGCGGAAAACACCGCCAGGATCGTCAGCCCCAGACCCGGCCAGGAGACATCGGCTCCGATGCTCAGCAGGTGGGGTGCCATCGCGACCGCAGCGGCGACTGACCCGGCGAGCAGGCCGAACGTGAGCAGGAAGGCGTTCTCCAGCAGCACGATCTGGCGGAGCATCGAGGTTGTGTACCCCACCGCTCGCAACAGGGCCAGCTCGCTGCGGCGCTCCCAGACGTTCCGCATCATCACCACGCCGAGTCCCACCGTCCCGAGTAGCAGACCCAGCCCGCCGAGGGTCTGAAACGTTGACAGATACGTGTTCTGCACCGAGAGGAAATTCGCCAGCCGGTCGGCCACGCGCTCAGCATCGAACCCCGAGTCGGCGAGGTCGGTCTCCAGGAGCGTCGTGACTTGCGAGGCGAGCGCGGGGTCGACCTCGATCAGGAAGTAGCGATACCCCGAGGTGTCCGGGAACAGCTTCAGCAGGTTCGCCTCCGACATGAGCAATACCCCCTGAAACACACTCCCATCGAGCATGCCTCGGACCTTCAGCGAGTGCGGTCGGCGGTTCGAATCCGCCACCTCCAGCGTCGAGCCGATCCCCTTGTGCAGCGAATACTGGAGCGTGTTCATGTCGCCAAGTACTGAGATCTCCCCGCCCGGTTCCTGGGTCGATAACAACCTCCACGGATCGCTGACCCGCGTGTCGGCAAACTTAAACCGGTGGTCTTTGGAGAGCTTCTCGATGACCGCCTGCGGCACGCCGAGCAGCGTTGGGAGTTGGGTTTGGTACAGATTGAGGCAACTGGCGTTCTCGCCCGGCTTCATGCGGATGGCGGTGAACTGCGTCTGCTTCAACAGCTCTTCATTCTCAGGTTTGGATCGCAGATTGACCCCCGCCTTGGTCCGGCCCGACGGAGTGTTGAGGTCGTACAGCACCGGCTGGTTCGTCTCGGCGACGAGCGTGTAGCCGCCGTTGCCCGAGTCACGGCGCGGGGCCTCGACCGCCGGGTTCCGCTTCCCCGAGGCCACCGCCACAACCAGGAACGTCGCCGACGAGATCAAGCTCGCCGTCAGCAAACTCCGCGACCGGTTCCGCGCTGCATTGCGTATCGCCAGCGTCGCCAGTGCCCGCCAGCCCCGGCCTCGCACCGCAGCCGTACTGTCCGCAGCCAGCCAGCGGGCGAACGCCGACAGACTCGCGACGAGTGCCGACAATCCGCCGACGAAGAACGCCACCGTGCGAATCGAGAACCCCGCGAACGCCTCACTCGATGGCACCAGTCCGAGAACGCCCGCGACCAGCAACACCGCGCTGATCCCCGTCGAGACCTGCATCACCTGCTGTCCTCGCGCACTCCCCGGCCCGACCATCGTCGACCCACTCAACCCCGCATTCGACAGCAAGGCACGCGGTGACATCGACCGCAACTGTCGACTCGTCCGCCAGATCATCAGTGTCGAGATCACCACAGCGATCAACCACCCGGTGATGAGACTCCCCGCCCGCACATGCAAGTACAACGCCCGCGTCCCAACCGCTCCCGACCACCAGGTCGTCAGCCCGTAGATCATCATCCCCGCATACAGCACCCCGCCCACGATGCCGAGCAGCCCACCGATCGCCGCCAACGTCATCCCCTGCGTCAGCACTTGCCGCCCCACCAACTGCGAGGTCCAGCCGACTCCGAGCAACACGCCGAACTCGCGGCTGCGACCTTCCAGTCCGAGACGGAACAACAACGATACGAGCAGCAACGCCGACGCAATCAGGAACAGACTGAACCCGATGAACAGCCCGGTAAAGTCGGTCGTGCCCCGTGCGGCCATCAAACCCCGCAGCTTGACTGGTTCGACCGCAAGGCCGGTGACTTGGCTATCGAGGCCAGCTAGCCACGCGGCCTCGAACGTCTTGGAGAACTCATCGAGCGACACCCCGGCGGGCGGTGCGATCCTCAACGAGGTGCGGTTGCCGTACCGACTCTTGAACAGTGCCTCGGCTGCGGCCAGATGCCAGAACACCTTCGGAGTCGTGCGATACGGCTTCCAGAAATCGCGGTCGCGCTGCGTGATGCGGTCCTTCTTCAGCGGGAACGGCTCGCGCCACTTCGTCGGGTCTTCCGCATCCGAAATCCCCGCCACAAACGGCGTCAGTCCCGGATCGGCTCCGGCTCCAGCGAGCTTCACGATGCCGCCGATCGTCGCCGTGCGGGTCAACTCCGGTAGCTCGCCGGTGTCGCCGACGACCTTGTATTTCAGTGTGACCGAATCGCCAACCCTGACCGCCAAGTCCTCCGCCAACCAGTCATTGATCGCAATCTCGTCCACTGTCTTCGGTGCGGAACCAGAGGCGAACTCCAGTGCCTCGAACGCTCCGCCAGTGGCCTCGCCGACTCCCGCCGAGATCGGATACATCGTGAAGCGACTCGCGTCCTTCGAGTTCTCGATCTCGGTCAGCAGCGACACCAGCACGGGCGAGGTGGCCCAGCCGTGATCCTTCGCGACCTTCTCAGCTGCGGCGATCGTGCCGTCGTCGATCAGCATCCGCTCGCTTTCGAGCGATAGGTAGCGATGGGCTTCGTTGGGGACAAGTCGCAGGGAGAGATCCTGCATCGTGAGATGGCGGTGCAATTCGGTAGTGAGTCTCGCGGCCAGGTCAAATGAATTCGCAGTCGGGAGTTCGATACTCTTCGGCCCGACTGCCAATAGTCTCCACGCACCCGACCCCGAAGGGGTCACAGCCATTAGCCGGTGGTTGAGCGCAGCGACACCACCGGATGCAGAGTTCCCAGGAATACCCCATCCCGGAGGGATGGCAGAGAGGACGGAGGGGGGCATTCGCCCATGAGCGGTACTCGTCGTTTCTGCCCCCTCTCCCCCACTATCGATTCGGCTTTCGGAGAGGACTTGACTGTGGGGGTGAGGGCCGGGGTGAGGGGGCTGGGGCGAGCGATGTGGCCCCCTCACCCCAACCCTCTCCCCCGCAACACGTCGTTCTGTGGAGTTGACATCGCTCGCGGGGGAGAGGGGGCAGACAGCGTACCGCCAATGGGTGAATACACCCGGGAGGGTGCGATCGAAAGAAACCGCGTGAAGGACTTCCGAAGTCTTCTGAGACTTCGGAAGTCTTTCTCGTTCGTCACGTTCCCCGAGCAACAGCGCATTGATCCGCGCGGGCTTCTCCGGCTCCTTCTTGCGAGCTGAGGCCGGAACGTGCTGCAGGTTAAGTTGCGTCTGCAACTCCTCCAGATCGACGAACGCATTGAGCGGCAACTGCTGGCTGGGGTTGAGGCCAAACCGCCCCGGCATCTCGCGGTCTTCGAAGATACGAGAGATCGTGGTGGGGAGTTCGACGACCGTCTCCTCTCTCTCTCCCAGAAGCGCATCGCGAGGAATCGTGGCTGGAATCTCGACGATGACGGACGCATTGTCTCCGACTTTGAGTTCGAGTTGCTCCGCGAGCCGTCGACTGATGGCCAGCCCCTCACCCGGCGGCTCGACCCCGGCCAATTTCCAGAACGCCACGTCGACCCCGTACACCTCGACATGCCCAGCCCGCCGCGAGGTCGACGACGTGACCTGCCCCGTCTGGACACTCCCCGTTACCAGGATCGCCGGGGCCACCGTGGCGATGTCGTCCTTCCAGACTTCATCCAGTTCATCGGCCAAATCCTGCCGAAAGAACCTCGGCCCCCGCACCACATGGTCAACCCCTCCCAGCCGCTCCAGCGAGAGCGTCTCTAAACTCCCCCGCACCGAGTCGCCCACAATCAACGCCCCGCTGATGACCGCTGTGGCGAGGGCCACACCGATGATGACCGCGAAGCTCGACAGAGCGAAATGCCGCAGCGTCGAGAGCCAGAATGTCTGTCGCGTGAACATGGCGTGTCACAGAAGAGGCGGAAGTCAAAGATCTCAAACTCACTTTACTGGGGGCACCACAAGGGGAGTAGGGACACCACGAAGCCCGACTGTCGAACGTGTGCGAGTCTGGATTGTCGGCGATTTCTCCGAAATCGCTGTCTGCTCGCCATTCGTGAGGGTTCTGGCGGGGGAGCGTCACGCAGGCGATTTCGGAGAAATCGCCCACAATGGAGACGCACACACCACTGCCGGGGTGCATCCATCCATCGGATGGCCCCACGGTGTCCTCGACTTCCTTGTCTTCGATATCCCGGTGAAGTTGTCTATGATCCCTGTGTAGTCTTCAAGGGCTTCCTCTGGGAGGTTCAGGAGTTGTCCACCCTGGGGTGCCAAGATGTCGGCGGATTCAGAAATGACCTCAATCACAGCGGCGAGCAAGCACCCCACCTCCCAGCGGAGTGTGTGGTCGCATCTGTGCCGCTGGAGCACCTGGGGGATCTTCGGCGCGATCGGGTTGTTCGCTTTGAGCCAGCCCTTCCTGTGGTCCTGGGACTCGCCTATGGGACCAGCCCTGCCCACGATGATTTCCGAGTCGATGGTCCTAGTCTCGATCGTGTTGCTGCTGGTGTGGGTTGGGCTGTTCTCACAGTGGAATCTGTTTACGAAGGCGGCTGTGTTGATTCCGGTGTTGGCTCTGATCGGCGGATTCGTGGCCTCGGTCCGCAACATCGACCTCAACGGCGATATCGGGATCAATTTCGAATTCAAGTGGGAGCCAACCCCTGCCGAACGGATTGCGGCCCACCGTGCCCAACTGGCCGCTCTCTCCCCCGCCGCCCCGGTCGCTGCACTGCTGTCGGAAACTCCCGAAGACATGCCCGCCTACCGCGGAGTCCACCGCGACGGGATCGTGATCGGCCCCGCGATCCGGACCACCTGGGACACACCTCCCCAGCCACTTTGGCAACAACCGGTCGGCGAGGGATACTCCTCGATGGCAATTGTGGGCGATCTGTTGGTTACAATCGAACAACGGAATAACGACGAAGCTGTCATCTGTTACCAGGCCAGTACCGGTCGGGAGTTGTGGACCCACAAGTACCCGGCTCGATTCTGGGAAGCGATGGGGGGCCCCGGTCCGCGCTCGACCCCCACGATCGATGGCGATCTCGTATTTGCCCAGGGAGCGACGGGCGAACTGGTGTGCCTGGAACTGGCGACAGGAGCGGTCCGCTGGTCGAAGAACTTACTCACGCTGTACAAACTCCCCAACTCCGAGTGGGGGTTGACGAGTTCCCCGCTGATTGTCGATCACCGCGTGATCGCCAACGCAGGGGGGCGACGCGGCAACGGGTTGGTGGCCTTTGATCGCTCAACGGGGGATCTCCTGTGGTCGGGTGTGGGGGTGCTTCCCAGCCCCCTTTCGTCCGTCATCGACTCCGCAGCACCCACGCCTCCTCCCCCCGCCGACGATTCTGGACATGCGCAAGTCACTGAGTCCAAACGGAACCGCCCCGGCTACAGTTCGCCGATGCTGGTGACCATTGCCCAGGTCCGCCAGATTCTGAACTTCGATGGCACGGGGCTCTTTGGGCACGATCCAGAGACTGGCCGTGTTCTCTGGTTTCATCCGCACGAGAACACTCCAGCCGTCAACGCCGCCCAGCCGATCCTGTTTGAGGATGGCCGGATCTTTATTTCCTGCAGCTACGATGTCGGCTGCGCGATGCTTCAAGTGCAAGGCACCGTCCATTCCGGAGATGGGGGAGATGTCACTTGGGACGTAAAAAAACTGTGGGACAATAAACTCATGCGGTGCAAGTTCACCAGCCCGGTGCTGCACGAAGGGTTCATCTATGGTCTCGATGAAGGGATTCTGGTCTGCCTCGACCCACAGACCGGCGACCGCCAATGGAAAGCGGGCCGCTACAACCACGGCCAGCTACTGCTGACCCACGGGATCCTCGTGGTGCTCACCGAAGATGGTCGCTGCGTGTTCGTGGAGACGAACCCAGTCCAGCACGTGGAACTCGGACAGTTCCCAGCTCTGTCGAATGATTACAAGACCTGGAACCCGCCCGCGTTGGTCCGCGGCAAGCTCTACGTCCGCAACCATCATGACATGGCATGTTACGATATCAAACTGGACTCGTCTGCGGCCCAGAGCGTGTTACCCCACCCTGCACCAGCCCGTTGAAAAACGTGGCATGGGCATTCTGTCCATGCGTGAGACTCAAGGGATCACGGGCTGGAAGTCCGTGCCACAGACTTGTTCAACGGGCTGCTGGCCCTGTATTCGGACGCCGCGCCGACAGCGATCCCGCGCAGGCGCCCGCGTTGTGACGGTGTCGCATCGCGAGCAGC
>JANOKO010000525.1:0-2367 GCA_031419335.1 Planctomycetota bacterium | reverse complement strand
GCACCTGACAGAATAGCCTGCGAAGCACACGAGAGGAGTCGACCGTTGAGTGAGCCAGAAGTTCCACGACAGGCAGATTACTCGAACACGAGAGTGACCCCTGTCCCGGATGACGGGGGGGCACCGCTCCCGGAGGAAGTCCCCTTTTCCGACGATCCGGAGAAAACGCGGTACTATGCCGATCACGACACGCCCATTCAACTCGGTCGTTATCCGATTGAAGGGTATCTGGGGTCCGGTGGATTTGGGATCGTTTATCGAGGGCGCGATGACCAGCTACAACGCCAGGTCGCCATCAAGGTGCCACATGCCCACCGCGTCCAGAAGGAATCGGAGCGGCGGCTGTACCTGGCCGAGGCGCGGACAGTGGCGAAGCTCGATCATCCGGGAGTGGTGCCGGTCTATGACTTTGGCGTGCTGGAAGACGGGCGATGCTTTGTCGTTTCAAAACTCATTGATGGCCGAAACCTGGCGCAGATCATCACTGTGGAGCGCCCCTCCATCGAGAGCAGCGTGGCGATGCTGATCGTCGCTGCGGAAACATTGAATTATGTTCACTCGCAACAGTTGATCCATCGCGACATCAAGCCCAGTAATCTGCTGGTGGATCGCGAAGGGCGAATCTACGTTGCCGACTTTGGGTTGGCACTCCATGAAGCTGAAGCGGGCCAGCATTTGGCCGGGGCCGGAACTCCGAATTACATGAGTCCGGAACAAGCCGGGGGTGAAGGGCACCGCATCGATTGCCGCACGGACCTGTTCAGTCTGGGCAGCGCGATGTATGAGATGTTGACCGGGGTACGGCCTTTTCCCGGAGCGACTCCCGACGAAACCATTGAGAAGTTGCTGCACGAGGAGCCCGTTCCGCTCACGATGCACGATCCTCTGATCCCCGCCGAACTCAACCGCATTTGTTTGAAGTTGCTCTCCAAACGGGCGCCTGATCGGTATCAGTGCGGCCGAGAATTGGCTGACGACCTGCGGTACTTCCAGGCGCAGTCCGTCTCTTCCAGTGAGGGACGGGAACCGGCTGTTGGGCATCTGGCGAGCAGTGCCGGGAAGCCCGCCGCGAACAAGCAAATCGTGCCGCGAGGATTGCGAGCTTATGATCGCCATGATGCCTACTTTTTTCTTCAGCTCCTCCCGGGGCCCTTTGATCGCGCTGGACTGCCAGAAAGCCTGAGCCATTGGCAACGCTGGGTCAACCACACGGACGAACATCCGGAACTGCACCGGATCGGCGTGATCGCGGGGCCATCGGGGTGTGGAAAGTCGTCACTCATCCGAGCGGGTCTGCTTCCACTACTGGACAAGTCGGTCTCTTCGCTGGTGATTGAAGCGACGATCGACCGCACCGAGTCCCAACTGTCGACGGCCCTCGACAGTCGCTTTCCGGTCTTGGAGAGCGAGGCCACTCTGACGGACAAACTTGCGGCGATTCGTCGGGGACAGGGACTCCCAGCGGGGCGGAAACTGCTGATCGTGATTGACCAATTTGAACAGTGGCTGCACACCGTACACGAGCGGGAACATCCCGAATTGATCCGTGCGTTGCGGCAATGTGATGGGCTGCGGGTCCAGTGCATTGTGCTGGTACGAGATGACTTCTGGCTGGCACTCAATCGCTTCATGGAGGCCGTGGAGATCCCGCTGATCGTGGGACAAAACGTGCGACTGGTTGACCTGTTTGACCTGCCACATGCGAAAAACGTCCTGACGCGATTGGGAAGGGCGTTCGAGCGTGTCCCCGAAGGGCTGCCTTCGACGTTAACGCAACGCTTCATCGATTTGGCGGTGGAATACTTAGCCAAAGATGGCAAGGTGTTTCCCGTTCACTTGTCGCTGTTTGCTGAAATGGTCAAGGCTCGCGACTGGGTGCCCGACACGCTGTCACAATTGGGGGGGGCGGTGGGTGTCGGCGTGCAATTCCTACGCGAGTCATTCTCGGCGGATCATGCTCCCGTCGGGAACCGCATGCACGAAGATGCCGTTCGCAATATCCTGAAAGGTCTGCTCCCCGAGGTCGGAACCCAGATCAAGACGCGGCATCGTACACTGGAAGAATTGCTCACGTTGTCCGGGTATGGGACGGATGCCAAACGCTTTGAAAGCCTGCTGTCGATGCTCGAGGGACAGCTCAAACTGATCAGTCCCGTCGATGTGGTGGATCACTCGCAAACTAGCGCGGACAGCCGATTGACCGAGCTGCATTACCAGTTGTCCCACGACTTTCTCGTCCCGTCGATTCGCGAATGGCTCTATTCCGAACAGCGCAAGTCCTACCGAGGGCGATGTCGTCTGATGCTGGCCGAACAGGCAACGGCCTGGGTCAAGCAACCGGTGCGCCGGAATCTCCCGCTGTGGCGA
>JANOKO010000524.1:0-12153 GCA_031419335.1 Planctomycetota bacterium | reverse complement strand
CACCCCGGTCGCCCCCACGCGGCATCGGGGCCACTCGCCACTTCGGATGGGCCTGGCGGTGCTATTTGGACTCCGGCGCAGGCACCACTCGCAACAATCCGCGATGGAGGACCACCGGTTCTCCCAATTCAAACCGCACGGTCGATTTCCAGGCCGCTGTGGGATAGATGCGGATCTCATACACGAACTCTCCGACCTGATCTTGGCCCACACAGAAGTAGGTCCAAAACCACGGGGCCTTGTTCTTCTTCCACCGCAGACGTGAGGCCACGGACGCGGGTTGCTTCAGCGCCACGGTTTCCTGAAATCCGCAGTACGACCAGAACGAGCTATAGAAGGAATTGATCATGATGTCCGAGTGGCTCTTGGGCGGACCAGATGACCGCGAAAAGATGGGACAACTGCCTTTCAAATCGGTGACATCTGCTGAGATGCCCCCCCTTGGGAAAAAGACGACATCCGCAGGCCACTTGTCGGGATGCAGCACCGTGCGGGATTCCAATTCCGAGGGGAGAGCGGCGGCGGCCAGCAGTTCAAATTGCACGACGAATCCGGTGTTTACGGGGATTTCCGTAACCTCAGCGAGCACGGAAACTGCGTCGTCCGCCAGGACTCGCTCCACGACGATCGAATTAACAAAGTCATTCGGTGGGGCGGCAGCGACCACGGGGGTATCCCGACCCGAGCCGCAGCCCGCAGCCAGGAGGGTGGGCATGACCAGGGTCAGGGTCAGTGTTGCGCACAAACGCATCTCGCAAGCTCGCATTAAAAGGGAGAACTCGTCGCTTCGTTCCCGTTCCGAGTCCCCAGCGCCCGCCAGACCACATCGCTGATCCCCTGGGTAATGAAATGCACACTCCCATCGGCAAACAGGACGTTGACACCACTGGGGTGCATACTGGAGGGTGGGACGAGGAACGAGGATGTGTCAATGTCCAGATCTTCGGGACCGTTGTAGCAGGCGGCCTCATTGGGAGTCAGCATATGGTCGTAACCCGCTCCCGCCTCACGGTATTGTTGTATATATGTCCCGAAAAACTGTGGGGAAACAACGGTTCGATTGGTGCGGCACTCATTGACCGCGAGCTGCTCTTGCCCCTTCTGATGATAACGAACAGCGGTAAACCAGAAATACCTGCGTGGTTCTTTCATCATCACATCATCCGCTGGTGTCTCAAACGTTGGCACTCCTACGAGCCGTTCTGACATTGCTGCAGTATTCGACAGTCCATCAATGATCTCGGCTGGACTCGTGTCACTCTGTGGACTGATCCTGAAGCCATTGCGAGGAACATCCCAGCGAAACCTTGTTCCATCGTTGAAATAGTAATTCGAGTTTCCGTACCCCACCGGGTGGAGTGAATCATCAGGGCATATCAACTCACTCACTGCCAGGTGTTTCGCCACTCCATTTCTATTGAGTTCTTCGAACAATGAGGTTTGGCCGAGCGCTGGAAGTAACCTCCACAATGCGGGAATCGGGGTTGACGACGTGGGAAATTCTCCGTGAGATTCAACCACATTCGCCATGGCAATACCAAGTTGTTTCAAATTGTTCGAACACTGGGCTCGCCTGGCAGTCTCCCGTGAGGACTGGACTGCTGGCGCAATGATTGCTGCCAGCAGACCCACGATCGCAATCGCAACGACCAACTCAGTCACCGTGAACGCTCGATTGCGATGTGCATCCGTCACTTGAGCAGCCTCCAGTTCATGGAATATACGTGGCGTGGATCATCCCGATAAACGACTTCGAACCTCCGAGAGGTGTGTAGTAGACCTTTGCATAGCAGCCCATAGAATTCGGGGGTGGAACAACACCCAAATCCAATTTGTAACGGTAGTAT
Organism: Planctomycetota bacterium; assembly: GCA_031419335.1. Lineage (GTDB taxonomy): Bacteria > Planctomycetota > Planctomycetia > Planctomycetales > Planctomycetaceae > TH-plancto1. The sequence goes on along the minus strand of JANOKO010000524.1, from coordinate 10,306 downwards.
GTCGTTCCGCCCATAGGCGGCCCCATCGTGAATGTCCCATCAGGGGTGTAGAAGTGGTCGGTCACGATTGTGTTCGTTTGCCCCGACTGTGTTTGGCCATAAACATCGACCGAGTAACTAGACCATTGTGACTGATCTGCTCTCCAGTCCGCAAAATGCCACTCAGCTGCCCGAGCGACTGCACCACTCCCGACCACCACGGCAACCATCACGAGGAATCGAACACAGCGATTCACGGACACGACACCTTCAGCAAACATGCTCTCTCTCCCGCTGAAATTACTTGGTCCTCACATCCATGTCAACGAAACTCCGACTCCTGACTCGGAGATCAGACGCTCTGATTGATGCAACCTACACACACACACACACATTACGTCAATTCACTCAGACGGCGAAATCTGTCGGAATTCAACACCGCTGCACCTTCGGAGGGAGTCGCTCGTTGGCCACGCACGGTTCGGGGATGCTCCTGGGTCGTGGTTTCAGCGGGTCGCATCGAGTGATCCCTGGACCGCCCATTCGGTCCAAAGATCACGCTTCGTGAATGGCGCAGAGGAGCCGTGAACGATGTCCAGAACCTGCCTCGAAACCCTCAGCGGTTTCGGATAGCTTGAAGCTCTGTATTCACAACCGTGGGATCGAACTGTCTGGGAAAGGACTGCCGAGATGTCGAGATTGCCGTACGTAGTGGCTTGGGTCGTACTCTGCATGGGGAGTGGGTGGAGCAATCCCGGTGTGGCCGGTGATCGCATCCATGCCACGCTGGTACTCAAGAATGCGACCATCCTGGATGGCTCGGGAACGCCCGCCCAGACCGGGAACGTGGTGATCGATGGCGACCAGATCGTCTTTGTGGGCATCGTCGATATTGCAGGGACGCCGTGGGAATTGGACTGTACCGGGATGATCGTCTGCCCCGGTTTCATCGATCTGCACAACCACAGTGACAAGCCGATTGTCGAACCGCTCACGCGCGGGGCTGTGAATTACCTGATGCAAGGCTGCACCACGATCATCACCGGGAACTGTGGCTCGGGTCCGACAGATGCCGCCAAACTCTACGGCGAAGTGGACTCCCAGGGGGCTGGGGTCAATGTCGGGCATCTGATTCCGCAGGGAGCCGTTCGCGATGATGTGCTGGGAAACGTCAATCGGGTTCCGACCGTCGAAGAGCTGACGAAGATGCAGTCCCTGTGCGACCGGGGAATGCGGGACGGGTGTTGGGGGATCTCGACGGGCTTGATCTATGTGCCCAGTGGATACGCTCAGACCGACGAATTGGTCGCACTGTCGAAAGTCGTGGCCGCGCATGGCGGGATCTATGTGAGTCACATGCGGAACGAAGGGAGCGACCTCTTGCAGTCCGTTCAGGAGTTGCTCGAGATCGGACGCAAGGCGAACATTCCGGTCCATGCCTCGCACTTTAAGGCCAGCGGCAAGGAAGCCTGGGGCCTGACAGCGGATGCGACTCGATACATCGAAGAAGCTCGCAAGCTGGGGGTTAAGGTGACTGCGGACCAGTATCCCTACAACGCCTCGAGTACGTCTCTGGAGGCGACAATCATCCCCAAGGAGTTGCGTGAGGGGGCGAGGAAAGAGCTGGTGAAACGTCTGGAAGAGGCGACTCCCGATTCAGCACTCTGGAAGACCCTGGCCAGCGAGATTGAGAAACGGGACCAGGGACAGGCCATCCGGTTTGCACGCTATGACGCTCGCCCCGACTGGATCGGTCGCACGCTGGCGGACGTGGCAGCCGCCGAAATGAAAGACCCCGTGACGATTGTCGTCGAGACAACCAGAGCGGGCGGGGCCTCGATCGTGAACTTCGGCATGAATGAGCAAGAGGTCCGCGACATCATGCGTCTGGACTGGGTCGCTACCGCCAGCGATGGACGGGTCGAAATCCCCAATGTCGACCGGCCTCACCCCCGAGCCTATGGGACGTTTTCCCGAAAAATTGGCTACTACGCATTGCGAGAAAAGATCATCCCTCTTGATCTTGCGGTTCGCAGTTGCACCGGACTACCCGCAGACATTTTGGGTCTCTCGAACCCAAAACGGTTCCTGGGACGGACCACAGCCACCGGAGAAGTGCTCCCCGCTCCGCTCCCCCGTGGCTATCTGAAACGGGGATTTGCAGCGGACATCGTCGTGTTTCATCCGGAACAGTTCGTGGATCAAGCCACATTCGACCAGCCTCACCAATACAGCGCGGGACTGAAGTACGTGATCGTGAATGGAGAGCCAGCCGTCTACAACGGGATCCCGACAGGAGCGTTGTCCGGTGTGGCCTTGAGAAACCGCTCAATCAAGTAAGCCTCAAGCTGCTCTAGGTTCAGAAGTTGCGATTGAATTAGACTTCCCCAGCCACGCAATTCCGCGTGGGCAAGGAGGTCGGAATGGATTCCGAACAGCGGCCATTTCCACAGAGACCGAGTGAGGCGAGTGCTGGCCGAATCTCCCCTGTGAACGGGTCGCTGCGGCACGCCTGGATGGTCGGTCTGGGACTGCTGCTGTTGAGTGCTGCGAGCGTGGCCGGAATCGATCATGGGTGCTCGGGGTACTTGCGAACACACAAGCTCTCTGGCGAGATCAACAATCTGTTTCAAGCGGTGGAGCATTTCGGCACGCCGTATGGAGCGGTGCTAATTCTGGTCACGGTTTGGCTCAATGTCCCGGTCCTCCGCTCACGGATTTCACGCACCTTTTCAGCGGCCATCGCCGCTGGACTCGCCGCGGATCTGGTGAAGCTGTGCGTCAGCCGGACGCGCCCGAACATCTTTGAATTTGACCAGTCGATCTGGTCCAGCTTTACGGGTGTCTGTCAGTGGGGAGCCGGGGGATCGCGGCATCAAGGGTTTCCCTCCGCACATAGCGCATTTGCCATCAGCTTTGCCGTGATGCTGGGTGAGATGTTTCCACGGTCACGTCGCTGGTTCCTGGGCATTGGCGTGCTGGTCACGCTCCAGCGAGTGGCAGCGACAGCACACTTCCCCAGTGATGTGCTGGCCGGAGCTGCGGTGGGATTGGTAACAGCCCACGCCTTCCTGGGGCCGACCCGGATCGGTCGGTACTTTGACTCACTCGAACGCCGCTACTTCCCGGAGTTGTCGTCAGTGCCAACCGGAGCGGACTGTCCCACACCTGCAGCGCTGCGAGTGACCTCAATTGTCGAGTGTCCGTCGTCCGATGCGGCCTGATGCCCTGGGAACTTTGTCGCACCTCTGTCCTTGTTGATTCACACTCAGTCACACTCCTTTGCCTCCCTGGCCCCTCCCCATGACCTCTACTGTTTCACGTGATCGCTGGTGGGTGTTGACCGCGGCCCTCGTGACGTTCTTTACAGGTTTGGGAGCCACCCGACTGTGGGATGAAGACGAAGGGTTCTTCGCCGCCACGGCAGCAGAAATGCACCAGCGAAACGAGTGGATCGTGCCGTGGTACAACGGTGAGGTCTTCACGCACAAACCACCGCTCATGTACTGGGGCATGCGGCTCGGGTTTTATCTGTTCGGACAAAACGAGTGGGGAGCCCGCGTGGGCTCCGCGATTTTCGGAACCGCAGCCGCGCTTCTGACCCACTGGATCGGGGCACGACTGTTTGGCCGCAGGATCGGCTTATTGGCCGGGCTGGCGATGGCCAGCTGCATCATGTTTGGCGTCGTTTCGCGGGCCTCGACTGCGGATGCCTATCTGGTGTTCTTCATGACGCTGGTGATCGCGGCGTATGTGCGATGGACACCGGCGTTTTCGGTGGAGTCTCCGGACGGGCACGTCGCAATGGTGCCCCACGGCATGCTGGCACATTGGCTGCCTGCGACCTGGGGCGGTTTTGTGGCGATGTACGCAGCGATGGGTCTGGCGGTGCTGGTCAAGGGGCCGATTGGGATCTTGTTGCCGGGTACAGCAATCGGTCTGTTTGTGTTGTGGCAGCTCGCTTCGATGGAGAGTACCTGGGGAGGTTGGCTGTATCGCTACATGATCAGCATCCCGCGAGTTTTCTGGGCCATGCGCCCTCTCACAGCGATTCTCACCGTGGTGGTGGTTGCCGGGTGGTGGTTTTACGCTGTGGAGATTCGCACACAAGGCGGCTTCATTTCTGAGTTCCTGGGCTTCCATAACATTCAGCGATTCCGGACGGCCATGGAAAATCACAGTGGCCCCATCATCTATTACATCCCCGTCATCTGGATCGGGTTTTTTCCGTGGTCGCTGTTCATTGTTCCTTCAGCGATCACATTGCGATCTCGATTGAACCCGTCGGCAGAGAATCCCCTGCCCACCCGCGAGCAGGCCGCGTGGCGGCTGGTGTTCTGCTGGTTTAGTGTCATCTTTGTCTTTTTCTCGATGGCCCAGACGAAACTTCCGAACTATACCCTTCCCTGCTATCCGCCGTTGGCGCTCATGGTCGCGGGGTTTGTGAGTCGTTGGCTCAGTGAGCCCACTCAGAATCTTCGTTTCTGGAGTCGCTGGGCTTTTGGCTCTCTGGTTGCCGTTGGTGTCTGCTTGTTAGTGCTGGTCCCGTTCGTGGCTCTGCTGCAGCTCGACGGCGCTCCATTGCTCGTCAAGGCCGAGTTGCATCCGGAGATCGCGACAGACCTCGTGCCCCTGGCCCTCATGGGGCTCCCAGCACTGATCGGGGGAGTGATGTGCTGGAGGTTTTCCGAACGCGGACAGCCAGTTCTGATGTTGCGGACCTTTGGAGTGACGGCCGTGGTCTTCTGTCTGAGTGTCTTGGGGGGCGCTGCAGCCTACCTCGATCGGCACCAGTCGAGTGAGGCTCTGGCCGACGCCTTCCACAGCCACATGGGGCCGGGCACACATCCTCTCGCGGCCTTCCGCTTGAATTCCCCCAGCCTGATCTACTACGCGAAACAGCCGGTCCTCAAAGTCTCCAGCCCGGAAGAGATCGAGCGACATCTCGCGCAAACGGGAAGCTTCCTGATGACCTCCGACCAAGGTTGGGAACTCTTGGCCCCCGCAGTGCAAGCCCGCTTGGTCAAAGTCTATGAGCGCCCCCGATTTCCGAAGCCGGGGACCGTCATGGTTCTCCGACAGCGGGAAGGGGTCAGGGTCAGTCAGCGACCAGGCGACCAACTTCGTTGACACCACCCTCACTGTCTCACGGGACAGTCAGCACGTGGCGCTGATTCGTAAGTACGATACCTCACAGAATCTCTCGTCGAAACGAAGACAGCCCATCTCTGGCACCCAGAGACAGGCTGTTTCGTGTCACACAAAGACCAGTCCCAGAGCTGAGACTGGTCCGGGAAATCGCCCCCGGAAATGAGGCCCGCGTGTGCGGACTTCGTGTCGAAATGAACCTCAACTGGGATGATTGTGCCTGTCAGATTCATCCGAATGTCAAATGTGTTTAGAACGTATCCAACGCGAAATGATGCCCCTTATGGTAGGGGTGCGGGCTGGGGTAGAAGTTGTGCCAGGCTTTGTTGTAGACCGGGATCTGCCGCTGAGCGGGATACCGATAGTACATGTGGTCGTAAGTGACCGGAGCCTGCAAATTGTGAGGATAGTAGACGTACGGGTAGTGGTAAAATCGGTTCCAGTTGGAAGGCTGTCCCGGTGGAGCAGCCTCTGCCAGTGGAGTGACGGCGCTCTGCACAAATCCGCTGACGAGCAGGCATACCGAGGCCCACAATATACGCTTCCCCATGACGCAGTCTCCCTTCCCGGACAGAACCAGACACGACATCCCCCAGATTGGGCGAGAGCCGCATGCTTGGCTGAATTGACCAACACCACGACCGCACACCGAGTCGGTGTCGGCGAGAAGTGCCGGTTGGATCACCCCAACGCTGCCCCACTTCCCCAAGCGTTCAGTCGATGCGGTGTCATTCAATAGATCGACCAATCCGGAACCTGACCGCAGGCTTTTTCGGCAGAATCGCCACATTCGGAATCCCGAGTGGGGCCGTGGTTGACGTTACTCTTCAACGCAGTACAAGAACTTATCCGATCGAATCAACAACTGGTTGCCATCCACGACGGGACTGGCGTTGAAGACACCACGATCGGAGAGGTCGTTCTTCGCCAGTTGCTTGAACTGCGGTTTGGCGTCAATCACGAAGGTCTGGCCTTCGCGGGTCAGGTAGTAGATCCGGCCCGATCCGAGGAGGGCGGAAGCATAGAACTGTCCAGCGCGTTCGAAGCGTTCCTGATACACCACTTGACCGGTGGCCCCTAAAACGCAGTACGCGATCCCTTGTGAGTCGTTCACGAAGTACAGATGCCCATCCAGGAAGACCGGAGACGAGACGTTGGAGCCTTCCTTGATGGTCCACAGTCGGTGGCTAGAGGTGACATCGCCCGAGCCACCCGCACGGACGGCGAGCGCCGTAATCCCCGAGCGTCCACCGATCGCGTAGATCACTCCTTCGTGAGACACCATGCTGGGGGCCATGTACCAAGTGATGTCGGTGTCACAGGACCAAAGGGCCTTCCCCGTCGCCGGGTCGAAGGCCAGGATTTTTCCTTGAATGGCGACGATAACCTCGGTGCGGCCTTGGGATTCTACGAGAATCGGCGTGTTCCAGGCATCCTTGATCCCGCCTGCTCGCCAAACTTCTTTCCCAGTCTTTCGATGGAGCGCGACCAGCGATCCGCTCTCCACGCTGGCATTCACAAGAACCAGATCCTTGTAAAACACCGGCGACGCCGAACTCCCCCAGCCGTGAGTCTTCTGCCCCACGCTGGTCTGCCATTGTTGCTCCCCCTGATGGTCGAACGCGATGACCCCCGACTTGCCGAAAAAGACACAGACCCCCGCTGCGTCGGCGGCGGGAGTGCTGGCGGCGTACCCGTGGTCGCGAATTCGCTGTTCTTCGGGCAAGGGAGCAGGGACCGACTTGTCCCACAGAATCTTGCCGTCCGTGCGAGAGAGGGCAAGCAGATGCCGCTTCAGTTGGGTCAGGTCGCCGCCTTCACCGGGAACCCCATATCCGGTGTAGGCTGTCAGATAGATATGGTCGCCGCTGACGATCGCACTCGACGCACCCGCCCCGGGGAGCGGAGTCTTCCAGGCGATGTGCTCGCTCGGACTCCACGTCAGCGGTAAAGCGGCATCCGGGGCAGCTCCAAATCCATCCGGACCTCGAAAGCGAGACCACTCCGTCACGGAGGTTTTCCCCACTGCTAACCCCGCCACGGGCCGCTTCTTGACGGGTTCCGCAGCTCTGGCAATAGGGTTGATTGCACCAGCCCCTTCACCCCATCCTATTAGAACCCCTAACAAGAGCACGGCATTTCGGGGAAGACGACCAGCCAACATCTTGTACTCCAGTTCAGGGGATGGCATGAATTCAATGCAGGACAGCAAGTTTCATCGTGACAGGTGCTGGGATTGAATTCAACCAAACCCTCACCTGGAGCCAGTGTCCGCGTCAGTATCGTTGGTCTCTGGAGAGAATCACCACAGTGACACCCCTCAATCATCCGACACCGCAACCCACACTCATCATCACCCCGTGCGCCCAAATACTAAACCCTGCCGGTCATTCGGATTTGCCCAGCTGTACGGATTTTCCTGGAAATTCATCCACGAACACTCGATGATGAGGAGACCGTTGCGGTGGCATGCAGCCGAACGGCGAACGCTTGGTGCCAGTCTCCCCGTGCGGTGTCGAGCGGCTGAAGAACTGGCTGCGAGTTCCGCACCGCTCACCTTTGGAGAACTTCTTGTGCGTTTAGCGCAGGTGGCTAGTCTGGCTCTCGCTCTGTCGGCTGTGGTCACAGAGGCTCGCGCGGAGACGCTGAAACTCAAGAGCGGGTTGACTTACTCCGGACGAGTGGTCGGCCTCAACGAAGTCGCGGTCTATTCATCCCAAAAGTCCGACCTCAACAAGAGTAATCCAGCATCGTGTCCGATCTGGATGGTCGACGATGGCCCCCGCCGCCTGTCCGTTCCGGGCGGACAGATGGCCGAAGTGATCGAGGACGAAAAACTTCCTTCCAGTATCATCAGTTTCAAATTTCCCCAGCGTCGCACTGGCCAGCAAAACTTTCCTAGTCAGGTCGGCACGTTTTCCCGCATCGAGGAGTTCGACGAGTTTGGGCATGGCATGGTCCAACTGGCCGTTCCCGATGGCAAGCTGGACATCCTGTTGGGGATTGTGGAGCTGCGCCCCGACTACGTGCAGATCATGGCGCTGAAGCACGACTGGATGTTTGCGCGCACGACACAATCACTCGGCCCGGATGTTTTGCAACGGTTACTGAAGAACCGAGTTGACCGGACCAAGCTTCTCGATCGCCGCAAGCTCATCGTGTTCTACCAGCAGGCCGAGATGTATCAGGCCGCTCGGCTTGAACTGGAGCAACTGAAGCAGGACTTCCCCGAAGAGCAACCGTGGTGCGAAGAGGTCATGGCGGGGATGAATGAACTGGATTACCGGCGAGCGCTGAATGAAATCACCCGCCGCCAAACTGCCGGGCAGCATCTTCTGGCTTACGGAGCCGTCAAGACATTCCCCGTCGAGGGAGTCAGCGCTGATATTCGACGCCAAGTCAAAGGCATCCTTGACGAATACGACGCGGTCCGCGAACGCAAGGCGAACATTCTGCTGCAACTCGACATGCTGCAAGCTGCCATCCCGGCAGATCAGGCCGCCCAGTTGAAGCCCCTGCGAAGCTTCCTCGGAGATGAACTGCACGCCGTGGAGAATCTCAACCGTTTGGCCCCTTATGAGCAGATTGCGGGCGACCCTCAAGTCTCGGCGAGCGAGAAACTGGCTTTGGCATACTCCAGTTGGGTCGTGGGTTCATCCGATGCGGTCGATTCATTACCCTCCGCGGTGCGCATGTGGGGAATGCGGTTTCTCATTCTGGAGTATCTACGAACCCCGGATCATGCCGTGCGACGCGCGGAGATCATCAAAACCCTCGAAGAGACCGAGGATGCCTCGGTCGAGCGGCTGGCCCGGATGGTCGAGTTTCTGCCCGTCTTGGAGGACAGCGACCCGATTCCGGTGGGCACGCCGACCACCATTCAGATCGCCTCCACAGGGGCGGGGATCCCACTGTCATATGTGGTGGTCCTGCCGAAAGAATACAACCCCCAGCACACCTACCCACTTCTGGTTGTGCTGCACAGCTCCGGAACGGATGCGACCCAAGAGGCCCGCTGGTGGGCGGGGGATGCCGAACGCGAGGGACACGGCCAAAGACGCGGATTCATCACGATCTCCCCGCATTACGCTCAACCGAATCAGACCCACCACGAGTACGACTTGGCCTCCCACCGAGCCGTTCTGGGCTCGATTCGCCATGCGATGCGGACGTACAAGGTCGACGCCGACCGGGTCGTTCTGGCCGGGCATGGAATGGGGGCCGATGCGTGTTTCGATCTCGGGATGTCGCACCCGGATGTCTTCGCCGGAGTTGCTCCCATCTGTGGTAAAAGCCAGCAGTATTGCAAGTTTTATTACGGCAACGCGATGCACCTGCCGTGGTACGTCGTTTCCGGCCAGCGGGATCGGGATACCGTCTCCGAAAACATGCGAGATCTGAACCGGTACTTTCGTAAAGGGGCCGACATCACATACTGCGAATACAAAGAGCGCGGATTCGAGTCTTACTCCGAAGAACTGCCGCGACTGATGGACTGGGCCGAGACCGTCCGCCGCAAACCGATCCGAGAATGCCTGGAATTCGAGGTCAAAACGTTGCGTGCTTTTGATAACCACTTCCACTGGATCCAGGCGGGCACTCTTCCCAAGGAATTGTTCCAGCCAGTCGTCTGGGAGGATCGGAATCAAAGAGTCCGCGAGATGCCGATCACCGGTAAGATTACACCCGGCGGAACGGTCTACTTGACCCACCCCGGCAAGACCACTACGGTCTGGTTCTCACCCGACACGATAGATTTTGAGGAACGAGTTCGAGTCCATGTGAATGGGACCGAGCAGTTCAATGGCTCCCTGACACCCAGTGTCGCGGTATTGTTGGAAGACCTCCGCACGCGGGCTGATCGCCAGCGGCTCTTCTGGGCTCGACTGGATTTGAACTGAGGTGGGAGTCCCGGCTTCGGGCAACTCCAGCGTTCGCAGAGCAGCCTCAAGGCTGGACTCCTACGGGAACTCCAAAGGCCCCTCTCGCAATGACATATACATGCGTTTATGATGCCGCCGCCCTGCCCAGTGTCCTTGCGAGTCGGTGCCGATATGGCAATGAAATCTCCTGCCCCCCCATTGCCAACCTCGGTCTCGCGGGACGACACTGCGGACGTGCAACGGCTACTGGCAGCCTTGCAGACGCACTGGGGCTATGACGAGTTCCGGCCGCTGCA
>JANOKO010000523.1:0-4409 GCA_031419335.1 Planctomycetota bacterium | reverse complement strand
GATAGTCATGTCCCCCTGCGACTGATTCTGAGGGTATTGCTGTCGGCCATAACGTTGGGCCGCATCCGTCTGATCGGAGTAGCCCATCCCCTGATTTCCCAACGGGCTGTCGAGGGGAATCTGTGGAGTGAGCGGTTGTTGAAAGTTCGGATTGCTGAAGCTGGGACCGCTCGGGGCGTTGAGCATCCCGCGGTCGTTGGGTGGGACTGTGTATTGCCCCGCAGGAGCTTGCATCAGTGCATTCAGGTCATGAGGAGCTGCGTCCATCGGCAGTTGTCGTTGGGGCTGCGGGAACTGGCCTCCGTTGAAGGTGCTACCCGAACCGGGTGCCATACGATTCCCGGTCTCGAGGTTCGGCATGGGGAACATCAATTCTGGTCCGCCAAGTCCGGCCATTGCCGCGCGACGTTTGGCCTCTTCGAAGGTGGCTGAGCGGTCCGCCGGAGCGGAGGCGTTCCCACCGGGTTCGGCATTCCCTATCCCATTTGGAACAAGCGACTGTGGCTGTCCATCCATCTGCTGGATATGCGAGTTCCAGGGCATCCCGGTGCGAGGGTCGATCCCTCCATGGGTTTGATGGAGAGCCTGATCGATGGGTTGGCCATTCCGCCCGAGGGGCTGATTCGGATTTCCGACCTGTTGGATGCCGTTTTGGGACTGTTTGAATTGAGAGTTGGTCCCGTCGGGATAAAACTCATTCTGCACTCGATGGCCAGAGAGAGGCGAGTTTCCAGGAGCAGGTGACCCGGCGAACTGACGGTCATACGTGTTTGCGGGTCGCGACCCAGTCTGCGGTTGAATCTGCATCCCGTGCCCAGCCCCACCGGACTGAGTGGCGGTGCCGCCTAAGACCAGCGGCGAATTGGACGACTGCTGCGTACGGGTCTCTGCTTGGCGATATGCCTCATCCCGCTCCCACCGCAATTGAGCAATCTCCGCCTGCTGCTGTTCAATCGTCAGTGCAGGAGAGGAGGCCGCATGCAACGCATCGCGTTTCTCCTGCCAGTCGGCAGTACTCTGATCCCGCGCGTTGTCCATTCTCTGCTGTAATTCATTCGTGGTGATGCCGTGATTCCGCTTCCCGAGGAGCTTGCTGCGCTCCCCCTCGAGAGCCATCTCGGGGCGTCCATTGGGGAACAGTCGGGCCATCTCCTGGCGGACCTCGACATCATTCAGCACTTGGCGAAAAGTCGAGTCGGCCAGGTTGTAATCCCCCTGCTTGGCATAGACATATGCCAAGTTCTTGCTGGCTTGCGTATTACTGCGATCGAGCTTCGTGGCACGGATCAATGTATTCTGGCTGTCCGACAGTCTTCCTTGGAGTAAGTAGCAGTACCCCAGATCACCGAGGATTTTTCCATTGTCTGGATCGTTCTCCAGTGCCGCTCGATAGTGCAGTTCTGCTGAGGCATAGTCCTGCTGCAGATCACACACGATGGCCAGTCCGTGATGCGCTTCGGGATTTCCCGATTCTTGAGCCAAGACTTGCTCGTAAGAGCGATGGGCCTCCGTCAAATGGGCCGGGTTCGCATCTTTATAATAGGTCGAGAGAGAGTCTTGCCCGCGGTCGAGTAACTTGGTCAGCGATTCGCCCGTGGATTTTGTCTTCGATGCTGGGGGCAGACCGGCTTTGTCTTTATCAAGGAGTGCCAACACCGATTTGGTGTCGCCGGGCTGGGGCTTGCTGAAGAAGCGAGTCAAACTGCTGGACTGACATCCGCTGGACCACAGGATCGCCCCCAACAAGAGCGCACGATGGGTCCGAGCCACCCACAGCGTAGCAACAGTGGAACTCACCTCGGGGACCGAGAGGAGGTCCGGGATCAGCGTTTGTCGCCGCATCGAGGTCTCCGGGGTCATACTGAATCTCGGGTGGGAACGCGGCCCGCACTGCGCAGGAACCTGGGACAATTCGCGGGACATCCCGCACTCAACACAGTCCGATCAGCGCGATATCGCCGACCACAGCGTGAAACATCTCCACGCCAACCCCGGCTTGTAAGTCGGCATTCGAATCCTGTCGAGAGGAATTGCAAGCCTTCGAACAGAACGAAGTGCCGTTTTGTCATTTTGACCAAAGCGTGTCGGATGGCGGTCGCAACTCATCTTTTCCCCAGCGGCAGTTTTTGCTATTCCACGCCTACACACGCGGCGAACCGGGCAGTCTGGGAAGGTCAGCAGGATTTTCTTCAGGTCGCTCAGCAGCCCGCCGCAGGTCATCAGGAGTCGGACCGTGCCCAGAAAAGGACGTCTGGTACAACCCCGCCACATCGTCCCGTGGGTCGCAGCTCCGTACATTGAGATGCTGCGCATTCTCTGGCGGATCGAACGGTTCTTCTTCTTGCCCATTCGATATCTACGGGCATGGACGGTCTCAGCCATCTTCGGCGTCATCGGGGTGTTCTTCTCGGTGGCGTTGTTCATCCCCAAGCTCACCCAAACCGAAGTGCAAGCATCTCCCGGTGTGAGTCGCCGCGATCTGTTCGAGACCATGCCCCTCTTGCGGGAAGAGGATTTGGCATTGCCTTCGAATGAGGTCGACCTGTCCGTGACCATTCAGCGAATGCATGTCAAACATTTCGATCAGAATGAATGGGTGACGACTGTATCGAAGCCGCGCGTCATGCGGACTTCGTCCAGCGCGCCGCGTGATGCCTGGGTCCAACATCAGTTCCGCCAGGAGGACGCCGTAACCCGCCCGCTGGACTCGTATGTCGGGTTGGCCCGTGTCGGAACAGTCCCACGGCCTCCTGCGCTTCCCGAATACAGCGGCGATCCTGGAGTCGGCGATTCCGGCACCCAGGCTGCGAAGAACCCAACGTTGCTGATCGAAAAGAGCGTGCCGAGGTCACTGTCTCAGACTGAGCCGCTAACCTACATCATCTATGTCACCAATAATGGCCAAGAGCCCGTCGAGACAGCGACCGTGGAGGAGTTTGTCTCCGACATTCAGCGCGTGGTGGATTGCGATCCACCGGCCCTGGTTTCGGCTGATCAGGGACACCTCATCTGGGATCTCACTCAATTGCAACCCGGTGAGACGCGCCATCTCCGCGTCACCATACAACCCGATCAGACGGGACCGATCACCCAGGATACCCTGGTTTCGTTTACGTCCGCCCCGGTCATCGCTGAAACAATGGTCCGCGATACCTTCGTGGAACCACCTGCCAATCCAACGGAACCCGAACCGGTGGTTCCCGAGATCATCCCCGAGGCTGATACACAACCAACAATCCCTGGCCAACCCAAACTCGTCCTGGAGTTCGATCCCCCAAGCGCCGTCCAGGTCGGGGAAGAACTGGAAGCCTACTACACCGTAACGAACGTCGGCACCGCGGACGCAACCGGAATTCGGCTGTTGGTCGAAGTCCCCGTCCAACTGCGACATCGGTTTGGAGAGTTGGTGGAACATAAGATCAGTCGTCTGACTCCGAATGAGTCACGTCGTGCGCTGTTCGCTGCACTGGCAGAAGGCTCCGGTCGACTGCCTCTGAACTGGACACTCGAGGCGAACGAACTCGACAGCCAGTCGGACTCACAATGGCTGGCCGTACTGCCGGGACCGACTCCCCTGCCGACAAAGAGCTCGATCCCTGAGTCCGAGCCGACACTGGTCGATGACAGTGTCTTGCCGACTCCGCTAGAGGCGCTGCCCTTGGGCCACCGGACCGCTCCGGGTTCCGAAGACATTCTGCCCAACACACCCACGAGCCAGCCCCCCCTCCACAAGCCGTCTTCCATCCCCACTTGGAACGCCACGGATGTGAGTCCGGAATCGAATCCACTTTTCGATCCGGAATCAACGCAACCGATCGACCCCGAATTGACACCCGAGGAGCCGCCACTGCGGAACCATCACATCGGAATTGAACCACCCCCGGATCTGATCCCGTTAGAGACTGAGTCAGATCCGGCACCCTTTCCGAGTACTGTTCCGTTGGATGGGTTACCGGCTGGTGGAGTCGACGGTGTGACTGAACAATAGAGCAGTTTCTGCTCCAGTCTTGACACGCGGAAAAAAACAGCCACAAGTTGTCATTGACGTGACCCCGTCCGACGCCCCAACGGGGCAGCCACTCGATAGCCCAGGGCGAGTGACGCGGCGAACGCCGTGGAGCGCCGCCCTGGGCTGTCGAGTGACACCCTTTCGGGGCGAAGTGGCAGGGGGCATGCGGGCTTGGAATGCGTATAGTCCAAGCGTCAATCCGAACTAGCGATACCAGGGTTCTCTCAGCGGGCGGGCTGGTCCCACATCCTCCACGGGTCATGCAACCGCTGCATCTCAGAGAGTAGCAATGCCTCCAGCTCGGCCTGCTTGTGGGAGTATCGCTGGTCCCCTGCCAGATTGAGGGGTTCCCCGGTGAATGCCATTCCGCTCAGGCGTGTGACTTCGGGAGCGGCGTGTT
>JANOKO010000522.1:0-1013 GCA_031419335.1 Planctomycetota bacterium | reverse complement strand
GGGCTGAAGCCATAGCTGCGGTAGACCCGGCGGGCGGTCTCCATCAGCTGCTCGCGGACGATCATCACGTCGGGCAGGTAATCACGGAACCCTTTGAGGGTACGAGGCTGGATGAGGTCTTTGGACATGAGGAGTTGAGCGAGCGACAGAATTCTTTCCGTCGTGTTCATAGAGTGCGAGATGAGCCCCCGGAGAGATACCGGGACGATGCCGTCGCGGCCGGTCAGACCCTGTGCCTGACACTTCCGAAATCGAATTCGTTCGGGGTCAATTCGCATTATGGCGGAGGCACGCAAGCAAGCACAGCCTGACGAAATGCCTGTGCGTCCAAGTGTGTGCGTTAGCGAAGTAGGCGGCGATCAGATTTTTTCCCCTCGCCCCCGCGATCGACTGGATCTCCAGCAAATGACCTCGTTGCGAGGGAGAGAGTTGGAGTGAGGGGGTACTCGTTCACAGTTCGCCCCTGACCCCACTGCCATGTCATCACCGAAAGTCGCGCCACTCGTGGGGAGAGGGGGCAGAAGGAGAGCGGCGACTTACTTTTGAGATGCACACGCTGCCTCGCGAAAGTTAGCCTCGGTCTTGAGGAATCTTCAGGTCGCCCGAATGGCCATCTCCCAGTGGAGCGACTTCCCGGCGAATGACAACTCATTGTTCATTGGTCATTCCACGAAATCTTGATGCTTCCGACCCGGCATTGACGCCAGCGACGGGGACCGGGAATAATCCCGACTCGGTCTGCGGGGATGCCAAGCCTTAGTCCTTCGGGACGCTGCGGGGTTACCCCGTGGGAGACTCGTTGTTGGTCATTCGCCGTGATTTGAGCCTTACCGTGGTCGACACGGTAAGGCCCAAATAGTCACAGGATGCGTTGTGCGACCCGCAGACCGCCTTTTTCCACACACAAGGACGGACATGATGGTGCAGCTTTCATGGGACTGATCGCCCTTCTGAAGCGGCTGTTCATTGGAACCCAGGCCCCCTCGTCTGATCGTGAGCAGCTGCCCTCGAAC
>JANOKO010000521.1:0-15061 GCA_031419335.1 Planctomycetota bacterium | reverse complement strand
CGTGGAATACGGCAGGAGCCCCCGGTCCTCGGGATGAAGTTGCCCGGAAACTGGACGATGCCAGACTGCGACGCAAAACCGACTATTCGAGGGACTCTCATGACATCCTGGCTGACCTGCGCAGCCTCTTCGATCTGGTGGATCAGGGGAAGAAGTCTTACGGCGTGCATGCTTACAACGGCGGTTTGTTTGATCGAGAGTCGAATCCATTCCTGGAACAGAAACAGATTTCCGACTGGCACCTCTCGCGCATCATCGATCAGCTCGGTCGTGCAGCCGACCCGGAACTGGCCAAGGGGGGACTATTCCGAGTGGATTATCGCGACTTGGCGATTCAGCACCTCGGCAGTATCTATGAAGGTCTCCTGGAACTTGAGCCCCGCGCGGCCACCGTTCCGATGAAGGTGGTCTCCAGGCGAGCCAAAGATCGCGTCGAGGAAAGGACAATCCCCGTCTCGCACCCCGGATTGGAGGGGTTCGAAGAGACCGGTGAGCGATACGACATCGGTCAAGTGTTTCTGGAGACCAACAAGGGGGAGCGCCGCGCGTCCGGGAGCTACTACACACCAGACCATATTGTGAATCACATTGTCGAACACACTCTCGGTCCCCTCTGCAACCGGATCGACGACGAATTGAGGGCCGAAATCACCGCGACTCAAGCCTTGGCGGGAGCGGGAGACAATCTCGCATCAGAAAAACTCCTGAGATTGCAGGGGGAATATGATGACCGAGTTCTGAAACTGCGGGTGCTGGACCCGGCGATGGGATCGGGCCATTTCCTGCTGCGAGCCTGTGGCTACCTCGCCGAGCAGATCGCGACGAATCCGCTTATCGCAGACGATGCGTCGGGTGAGTCCTCACTGACGTACTGGAAACGACGAGTCTCCGAGAGCTGCCTGTACGGAGTGGATCTCAATGACATGGCGGTGGAGTTAGCCAAGCTCGCGCTGTGGTTGGAGACGATCGCTGTCGACCGCCCGTTGACATTTCTCGACCACCACTTCCGTTGCGGAAATAGTCTGGTGGGAGCCAAGATCGAGCGACTGGGTGCGTTACCCGATGAAAAAGGTCTCTTTTTCAAACCCTTTGTACGAGCAGTCGAAGCCAAGATTCCGCAGCTGCTCAAACCATTGGGAGAGATCGAACAACTTCCGTCCCGCGAGTCATCGCAAGTCAAGAAGAAATCGGAGCATCTTCAGAACCTGGAGCTGGCCCGCGCTCCGTTCCGGGCCGTCGCGGACATCTGGTGTTCGGTGGTGGCACTTCCCGAGAGGGACCGCGTTCACGGAGAGGACTATCGGCGTCTGATTGCGGAGATCAAGGATTCCGGCAAGTTCGGGGAGATTCTGGCCGAGGAGGTCTTCCAACGGGGCCGCCAGGCAGCGCAGGACCAGTTCAGATGCTTCCACTGGGAACTGGAATTCCCTGAAGCGTTCTATGCTGGACGCAGACGCCGACCCAACGCCGGGTTTGACGCGGTGATCGGAAATCCTCCCTACGATGTGCTGTCGGAGTTGGAGTCCGGGCGCGATTTGGCAGCGTTCAAGGCATTCATCCAGACCGACGCCACTTATGCCCCAGCGCTGAGAGGCAAGAACAATCTGTACAAGCTCTTCGTATGCCGCGCGTTGGACCTCCTCGCGGAGAACGGATATCTGGCATTCATCACCCCCATGGCGATCCTGGGGGACGATCAAGCCGCCGACCTGCGACGGGCGCTGATCTCGCGGGGAACATTCACGATCATCGAAGCCTTTCCCCAGAAGGATGATCCCAGAAACCGCATGTTCTCCGAAGCCAAGCTGTCGACTGCCGCATTCGTCTTTCAAAAGTGTTCCGACGCCAATGCCGACAAGATGGTCTTCACGTCGCGCGTGCATCCGGGACGGGAGATTGAAGCGGATTCGCCTCAACTGCGGATGACGCGACGCGACATCCCTCTGTACGACCCCAGCAATTGCACCATGATCAGTTGCTCCCAAGCCGACCTCGATCTGGCTGTCAGAATCATGCAGTCGGGGCGGATGAGACGCATGCGGGACGTGGCCAAATCGTTTCAGGGTGAAATCAACGAGACCAATGACTGGAAGAAAGACCTCATCTCATACGATCCGTCCGCTGGGTCAGAGATTCTGCGAGGGGCACATCTCTGCCTATACGCTTTGAGGGAGGCGTCGCAGGGGCGAGCGGTTCACATTCTCCAACGAGCGTTTGAAGAAAAACGAAAAACCGGAAAAGCACTCCACCATCAGCAGCCAAGATTGGGCTTTCAAAGGAAATCACCTCAAAACAACTTCCGCCGCTTGATCGCTGCGATGATTCCCGATGGAGAGTTTCTCTTAGAGTCAATCAGCTATATCCCGATCAAGGAGTGTCAAGTCCCTTTGCGATTGCTACTCGCGATCATGAATTCGAAGCTCTCTGATTGGTACTTTCGACTCGGCAGCACGAATGCAATGGTCGCCGAGTACCAAGTCAACAGCTTGCCGATTCCATGCTTCCACCAAACCGCATTGCAAGAGCCGAAAGCAATTGTGATTGCGGTCCTCAAGGCATTGGCAGCTCGCAAACCCTCCCCAGAGGCAGCCTTCGCGGTGGTGTCGAAACTGACGCTCCACGCTCCGTTCGACTCCGCACTCGTCGATGTCCTGGTCGCAGTGGTTGAGCGAATTGAGGAGATCGAGTCGCGTCGCGGACCGATCGCACGCTCGGCACGGTCAGCGCTATCAACCGAAGCCCAACCCTACCAGGACTTCATCGACCGCGTCCTCTTCGCGTTGGCTGGACTCAGCCCCCAAGAATCAGAAGCCTTGGAAGTGCGTCTCAAGACAATGCTCTGACCGGTGGCCGTACGAGGCATGCATCACCCGCGAGGTTTCCCGAGCGTCACCTTCAGATTCACCTCCTGCCTCTCGCGGCGCATGGTCACGTCGGCCTGGTCTCCGGCGGTAAACTTTTGCAGGGACAGGTCGAAGTCGTCCAGGCTGCCGTTCTTTGGGTCGCCGAGTCGGATGATCGTCCCGGCATTACCCCGGGGATCGACGCGTGGAACGCCTGTATCACGGATATGACAACAGGCGGTTAATGGACAAACAGATCCAGGCAGATCACGGTCACCATCAGAGTCAGGACCATCGCCAGTCCGATATAGGTCGCCGTAGCGATGACCCGCTCAGTCGGCTTCCTGCCAGTGACCCCCTCATAGATCAGGAACACCATGTGCCCCCCATCCAAGACCGGAATTGGCAGGAAGTTGATCACTGCCAGATTCATGCTGATCGCCCCGAGGAAGAGCAGGAACAGCGCTGGACCCTCCTCTGCCATAATGTAGGCGAACTTGGCGATCCCCAGCGGACCGTGCAGGTTCTTGTAGGACATATCTCCGCGAACCAGGCTGCGGATGGTGAGGTACACTTCCGTCACCGAGTCCTTGGTTTTCTGGACCCCAATCTGGCAGGCGTCGGCGACATTCTCAGCCTGGCGAAAGCGGGTGCTGGTCGACAACTGGAGACCGCGCAATGAAGGCTGAAACTGGTCCGCAGCGGGAGCCGGTGTCAGCGGGACATCACGCGGGACGGCCTTGGCATCATCCTTGATTGACACCGCCACGTCTCGCAGATCAGACATCTGCAACAGCCACTGGGCATAGGGCCAGCCCCCCTCTTCATTCTTATCCAGGATCTCAATGGGGACGATCGAGTCGGTGTCGCCCAGTCGATCGGTGCCAACCCCCTGCCGCTTCAGGAACTTCACACTGGCCAGGATCGAACCGGGCTTGATCCCTGCTTGGGCAGCTGGACCGCCCGCATCCACTGACAGAATGGTCGGCAGGAATTGGAAGGCCAAACCCAGACCAGGAATCGACATCGGGGTTCCGGCATGAAAGGTGGGCTCGCTCCACGGAGAGGTGTCATCAGCTGTGACTGTCAGTTCATGTGACTCGGGTTCACCGCCGACGATCTCACGCTGCACGAGAATCTGAAGTGGCTTCCCCCGCTGCTCATAGAAATAGAACGGTAAACTCTGGGGATCCAATTGCAGCCCGACATCCTGCCCCTCAATTTTGGTCAGGCGGTCTCCGATCTTCAGACCCGCTTTCGCGGCGGGAGAATCGATCCGAATCGCGGTGATCTTCCCCAGTTCCAGACGCAGCCCCAGTGTTTTGACCTGTGCTGGGGGCAGCTTGAGCTGCACTACTTTCGGAGCCAGCTTCGAGCCCGGTGTCTTGTCTTTGCGGGAGATCGTGATGTCGAGCGATTCGGCTCTGTGTCGATTGAGGATGGGGACGACCTCGAGCCAGTTGGCCACAGGAGTCCCGTGGATGGCGGTGATGAGGTCTCCCTTTTCAAAACCGGCAGAGGCAGCGGGCGAACCAGGGTCAGCGCATTGCTCGGCCCGCTCATGGATCTGGAGCGAATCGATCGGGTCGACCCCCAATCGGCGTCGATCCCCGGATTTGTCGGGGTCAATTTGAATCGTGTATTTGTCCCCACTGGGGCGCAGGACTTCAATCTCGAGCTGCCCCGAGGAGAGCGCGACCCCGCGGACGATGTCCGCATACTCCTTCACTTTTCGACCGTTGATTTTGGTGAGCGTGTCTCCGGGACGAATGCCGTAAGTCCACGCAGGCATGCCGACGACGACTTGTCCGACTTGGGCCTGGACCTCTTCCACTCCCAACTGGTAGGACAGGCTGAAAAACATCCAGCCGGTGATGAGGTTCATGATCACGCCCGCCGAGATGATCGCCATGCGTTGCGGAACCGTCTTCGAGGTGTACGACAACGGATCAGCGGCGACCTGCTCATCGGTCATCTGGCCGGGATCGATGTCGTCCTGACCCCGCATTTTGACGTAGCCGCCGAACGGCACAGCCGACAGCGCGTACTCCGTATCGCCCCACTTGCGGACCCACAGCATGGGGCCAAAGCCGATACTGAATCGTTCAACGTAGACGCCGCACCACTTGGCCACTGCGAAGTGTCCGAGTTCATGCACGAAGATCACCAGACCCAGCCCGATGGCCGCAGTGAGGATGTTCACAATGGTGGCCAATTCGGGGAGTATCCCGGCCGCTATGAGTTCCAACGCAATGCCTCCTGCCGTGCCCAGCGATCCATCTCCAGCAGGAGATCGAGCGTGGGTTGAGCTTCAAATTGATGGGCGTCCAGCACCGACCGGCAGAGCCGGGCGATGTGGGTGAACGCCAGTTCGTGTTTCAGGAATCGGTCGACGGCGACCTCGTTCGCGGCGTTGAGGACCGCTCCGCAGGTGCCCCCGCGCTGCGCCACCTCAAATCCCAGTCGCAAGGCTGGGAACCGGTCCAGATCAGGCGGGCCAAACGTCAGATTCCAAGTCTGACGAAAGTCCATCGTCCGAGCGACCCCAGCGGTACGCTCGGGCCAAGTGAGAGCATACTGAATCGGGAGCCGCATGTCTGGCGGCGACAGCTGGGCGATGACTGATCCGTCGACGTATTCGACCATCGAGTGGACCACCGACTGAGGGTGGATGACGACCTCGATCTGCTCGACCGGAAGATCGAACAGCCAGCGGGCTTCGATGATCTCCAACGATTTGTTCATCATTGTGGCCGAGTCGATGGTGATCTTCGGCCCCATGTTCCAAGTGGGGTGAGCGAGCGCTTGCTCTGTGGTTACGTTTGCGATCTGTTCAGCGGTCCACTCGCGGAACGGCCCCCCGCTGGCAGTCAAGATGATCCGTTTGACCTCTTGCTTTTTCCCACATGCGAGGGCCTGAAACACCGCGCTATGTTCACTGTCGACCGGCAGCAAAGTGGCCCCAGTCTGCCTCGCAAACTGCATCATAAGCGGACCGGCGACAACGAGTGTTTCCTTGTTCGCAAAGGCCACGACTTTGCCAGCCTCAACAGCCGCCCACGTACCCCGCAGGCCCGCCGCACCAACAATTCCCGAGACGACGACATCGACATCCGTCTGTCGAGCGACTTGGACAACAGCATCCGCCCCGAAGAGGAGTTCGGTCGCGTGGGGAAAGGCGGCACGGTCGACCTGCGACTCGATCGTCGAGTCTGCGATGACCGCGACCTCGGGCTGGCATTCGTGACACTGGGCAGCGAGGTCTTGCCAGCGGCGGTGAGTCGTCAGCGCAACGGGGCGCATGGCCGCTGACTGTGCCTTCAGCACATCCAGACAACTCGTGCCAATCGACCCGGTCGAACCAAGAACGGCAATCCGTTTCATGCGGCAAAATGCCCCGCGCGGAGGTGACTGCGCCATCCCTGGCGTGTCAACCGAAGTTGAATACTGGCCGAATTCTAGGGCGATGCGGCGGATCACGCAACGTGTCTACATGTTCGTCGTCGAGCTTGCTCGATGTGCCTGAGAACCTGAGTTCGGTTTAAGCCACCGTCAGTTGGGCCTCCGCCAGTAACTCCATTTGCTGGGATTCTTCAGGGGTCAAGTGCAGCGAGGGCTTCTTGGGTTGGTGGGAATAGGCGGCCAAGCCAGCCGGGATGTTGACGAGGTAGTTGGTCGGGCTGCGGTGGCGAGTGTGTTGGATTTGGGAGATGTTCTTGAGTTGGTCGATGACCGTTTCGATCAGCGAGCGTTTTCGCAGCATGAGTTTGTCCCACAGCGGCCACAGTTTCTCTCGCATGTTTTTGCGGAGGCCGGTCACCAGACGGAGACCTTGCTGGAGCAGGTCCGCCGTTAATGTCTGGGAGATATAACCTTTGTCGCCGAAGATCTTCCCGATCAGGCGACGACACATGTCACGCACGGGAGAACGGTCGTCCACATGGCCCTGTGTGACTCGGATACTCAGGAGTTCGCCCCGATCATTAATGATCAGGTGGACCTTAAATCCGAAGAACCAACCGATCGTTGTCTGACTCAGCTTCGCATGGTCTTTGAACACACGATTCCGCCTGATTCGCTTGTTTCCACACACCGCCAGAGCTGTCGAGTCGACGAAGGCGATACCCGTGACCTCTCCGAACCGAGACATCAGGTATGCCGCCATCGGACCGGTTAATGACGGCATCCACTCGATGAATCTGCCGTAGCTTATCAGGTTCGGAAACTCCTCCCCCCGATCCGCTAGCAACGATAAATAATACTTCTTGAACGTGCGATAGTCCGACATGTGAAAGCCGATCATAATCGTCAGCATCTCACTGAGCGACAGCTTCCCCGGACGCTTCCGCCGCTGCTCACCGTCGGCAATCATCCGCGACCGCCAGACGGCCTCGAAGGATTTGCAGAAATCGTCGACCGCGCAGTACAGTGCATTTCAATCCATGGGTACCTCCTCCGTGTTCCTCGGAACTTCAAGCAACGGGGGAGATACCTGTTTTACCCAAACCCGCCAAGATCAGGTGGCTTATCCAGAACTCAGGTTATACGGTGATCGTGAAAGCCAGCGATGGGAAAAGCGTGGGCGACTATTACCTGCGACACCTTTTCTCGAGTTCCGGCTTCTTCGCCGCGCCTAGCCTCGCTCCCTCCAGCGGCCTTTCACTCTTTTCGAGTCAGCTCAAAAAGAAGATGTAGCCCTGCATGGGTCTGGCCTTCGAGCGTGTCACACTCAGCGAATATCCACACGCTGGGTGGCTCTGGTGGGCGGCTTTGCACCGACCGGGGCGGCGCATCTGGAAGAGGTTCTGGCACTGAGAGTCTCTTCTCCGCAAACCCCCGTGCTGCTGTCACACCGGTAGGTCCAACGCGGCTAATCGATGCTACCCCGCTGGAAGAGTTGGATCTCTGCGGAATATGATTCTTGGAGTAGGACACGGCTGTGCAATTGGCGCTATGGCGGCACCGAACCCGTATAGTTTTTCGACACGCTTCTGCAATGCCCCTCGGCATCGAAGGTCACCGTGCCCCGGAAGGCAGACTTATGATCGACCTCGCACAACCATCCCTTGTCGAGCTTTTTGACCTTCACGTCTTTGGCCTCGACCGCACTGGGGGCGTTCCTGCCCGAAGTGTGTAAGCTGAGGATCGCCGCAGCTGCCGTTTGGGCATCATCATCGCTGGCCACGTTCATCAAGCCTACATTATAACTCTCTGGTTTCCCAAGAGGCACCACCTGGCCCTTCTCGTCGACTCGGACCGTCAGCGACAGGTAGTTCTTATGAATCTCCACCACCATCCGGTGATGGGTTTCTTGCACCTCCTTGATGTTTGCTCCCGGCGGCAACGGGATGCTTGTATATACGTAACAGAACCGCTGCTGCGGATAAGCGGCGTGCAGTGCGTCCGAGTCGATCGAAGTGGGCCCGATCATGTACTTCTTTTGCGGATATTCCTTGGTCAAATATGCCTGGAATGCGTCCAACCCCTCTTTGATGCGTTGGGGGGCATTGTCGCAGGCAGCCCCTCGACCGATCGCCAGGCCAACGAGCAACGCGATCAGAACAAACACCTGAACTATTCGCACGGTCCGTTCCTCCGCAACATCGCCAGCGTCTGCACACCTCTCGGCGCAACGGCCAATGTGGCACCATCTTAGCGAACCGACCCAAGCTCAGCGACCGCAGTCGAGCGACAACGAACCCCGGAAAGTGAACATGCGGCCCCAGTCTGCTGCAGTGCCTGGCTTGGCGATTACTTCTTTTCCCATCGGGCAACGAATTGAAGCAGTTCCGCTCCAGCAGCGGTAAGAAGTGATCCGCGACCATGACACCTCTCGCAAGACACCCCTTCTGGTTTCGAGGACGGAGAATCACCGCTTGGTCTCAGCGGGTCAGGCATGTACACACCGCAGTCGAATGATTGCCCAGCGATCCCGTTCGTCTTGCAATGTTCACTGTATTCATCTTGGGCAGCGTCGTATCTATCCCACTCTTCTGCCTTCCCCGGATTGGCTTCCTTCCACGCCTGGTAGGCGGCTGCCCATGGGGACAGAACGAGATGGTTTCTGCCGGTGCCCTTGCACTCGGGGCAAGGTTGTCCCAGGTCGGGCGTGGTTGGAGTTGCTTGTCTGCCATCATTCGCCCTCCGCTCGCCTAACGTCCAAGGTAAGCTGCACGCGCGAACGACGACCGACGTGGGATCGCCGAAAACCGTCAAGTCGCCAGCGAGTCGCGTGTCAGCTTGACCGACTTGTTGGGCGATCGCTCGGTTGCGGTTCAATTTAACCTTTTGGACGCCGGAAGACTTTCATTTCGCCGACTGACCATCAGACGGCAGTTGTTTTGTTTTCGACTGGCGGCTGTTGCGCCAGACATACCATTTGCACCAACCAATTCTTGAGCGCCTGGAACTGAGGAGCGCAGGCGCTAAACAAGAACCCCAACCCCATCAACGCGGCAGCCAGCGCCGCCAGCAGCAGCGGAATGTAGAACAACTGCAAGAATCCCTGCGAGCAGGTGAAAACGCAGAATACCGCGAGGAAGAAGTACCCCAATGCCATCGCATGCTTTTGCATGAGCTACGCCTTCGCCTAACAGAGGACACCGTGTCGGGGTTTGTGTTCCGTGATCGAACAGCCGAGCAGCTTACAACCGCGCGACAGACATTCAAGTGGGATTGTGTGATTGTGTTCGTTCGCAATCAGAGGCCAGCGGCAGTCAAGTCGCCAGTCGATGATCAGACGCAGTCGTGATTGTTGTTCGTTGTTGTTTCCGGCATCGAACGACGGACAGCGATCAACCGCGCGACAGACGTCATGCCGAAGTGAGTGATTGTGTTTTGTGTTCGCGATCATGGGCCGAACGAGCATCAGGTCGCCGGACGACGATCAGAGGAAATTGTTCCGAGTGCTTCACCGATAATCTTTCGCAGGCGAGCGCGCGACACGGCATCATGTGGTGACAACGCATCGAGCGCGCGGTTGAGTTGTGGTGAATTGCGGTTCTGCGGTTGATCGCCCAACTAGGGTTAGACAGAATCCGGATCCGCCTATCCCAGACGAGCATTCTGCCTGTCACCAGAATGCTCGTCGGAAGGCGTTTCCCGAAAGATCGAAGCATTCGGCACCTGTGTCGATTTTGGCAGGCTCGGTCCGGTTGTCAACAGGGAACTCATCGGAAATCACCGATGATGAAACACCGTCAGAACTCAGTTCCGGTCGGTCAGATATCTCCTGAGCGTCTGTAGCTTGCTCCAGTTCACGTGATTCAGGCTGTGCCTGATCGATCAGGCACTAGGTTTACTACGGTTACTGACCAAATCGCCGCAGGTGCTCATGCCCGTCGAGCTGCGATGTTGGCGTTGCGGTGGAAGAAGTTCGTGGGATCGTGCTTGGTCTTGAGCGCGAGCAACCGGGCGTGATTCGAACCGAACAGTGAGGGTGAGCCCGCCTCGGTCTCGTAGGTTTGGTAATTCGCGTAAAGGCGTTCATCGGAATTCGGTCGCAGCTGGCGCAGCCATTCCTCGCCCCACACGAAACGCCGATCGGTGTCAGCGGGTTCGCTCCATTGGAACGCGACACGGAGGTGGACCGAATGCTCCTGGCGATGGGGAAAGGCGGTCGCCTCGGCGGGCAGGCGGCAGACCTCGCCGTGCATATAATGACTCAGGCCCATGACCACGTCCGGAGGGGCCTGCGCAAGTTGGTCGATCAGGATGTCAATCATCTCATCCGTGATGCGGTCCCGATAGACGGTCTGAATTCCACGGAATGCGGGGGCGGGCGCATTGCCAGGATTAGTGGCAGCGGCTTTCTCCGCGAGCTTCGCAAACGGTTGGCGCTGGACGACTTCGCGAACAGTCGGAGCCAAGCTGCGTATCTGCTTCAGGAGGCTTTCGGTCTCGCTCTCGGCACCGCTGTGGCACAGACTGATGAACAGCCCCCGCTCGCCCGGGGTCAGATTGAGAGTCGCCTGAAACCCGTCCGGTGCCATCTGCATGATCTCGCGGAACCCGGCCAGGACAGCTCGGGCGTCTCGCACGGCAAAGTGGACATCGCCGCCGAGGACCGGGCCGAGGGGATGCAGCTGAGCCTCAAACGATGTCGTCACACCGAAATTCGCCCCGGCCCCGCGCAGCCCCCAAAAGAGGTCGGGGTCAGACTGTGCATTCACGTCCAGCGTCTGGGCATCCGCAGTGACCAGTCGCGCGGACAAGAGGTTGTCGCAACACGCCCCGAACAGGCCCGACAGCCAACCCAACCCGCCCCCCAGAGTGACACCAGTCGCACTGACGCCCGGGCATTGCCCCAGGACGGGAACCAGTCCGTACTCACCAGCTGCGCGAGCGACCTCACCCCCCAACGCCCCGGCTTGTGCGCGAACGATTCTGCGAGCCGGATCGATCGTCATCTGCTTCAATCGAGACAGGTCGATGACCAGCCCGTCTGAACTCCCCCAGGCCAGATGACTATGACCGCCCGAGCGGACCGCGACTTCCAGATCGTGGTCTCTGGCGAACTCGACCGCATGGATCACATCGTCCTCGTGTCCGCACTGCACGACGATGGCGGGCTGCCGCTGGGTCTTCGGATTCCAGTAGAAAACCCGGTTGGCCTGGTCATAGTGGGCATCACCCGGCAGCACCAACTGTCCTTTCACTCTGGCACGCAGCTTGGTCACTGCCTCGAAAGGTATGTCCCGCCCGTCAGCGCTTGCGACCTGCGTACCCAGAGACCAGCCTGCTCCCAGTACGGCACTGCCCGCAGCGACATGTTGTAAGAACTCCCGTCGTGTGGAATTCGTCATGCGCTCTCTCCAGGGCACGTTTGGTATGACTGCTGTTCCAAAGAGATGATCACGCCAGTGTGGTAGAGATGCAAGTGGGCTTCGCGGGGTGGCCCCGGTTGGGTCGCTCTGGACCCTACCGGGGCGGCGCAGCCGGAAGAGGTTCTCCTACGAGAGGTTACTCCCCGTGAAATAGGGGTAGGGAGGACTCATTGGGTTGAGTCCCCCCTCCCTCCGAACCGGACGGGCGGGTCTCCCGCATCCGGCTCTCCAGTTGGTGGTGTCACCTGAGTCAGGATTGACCGACCGCTGTCCGTCGATTTCAGGGAATGCGGCGGGAGCAGCTGGGAGGCTTCTCCCACATCCGAAGATCGTCAACATGTCCAAACGGCTCGATCCACCGTGAAAGTCCGGTCACGTGGGCCGGGCTCGCGACTCAGGTTTGAGTTCCCCCGACGCGAGTCCGGGGAACAATGGCTGAGTTGGTTTCAGTGAATCGAGTGCTTTGTCATCCACCTTCCTGCGTCCCTTCGCTTCCCCGGCCCCAAAGAACACAACACGGCCCGGCTTCAACGCGACTATGGACGCTCTGACTCCTGAGCGGTCGGCACAGGGGCCGCCCTGTCCGCTCAGGTCTCTTGGCTTCATGAACCTGGACTTCCGACCATTCCGCCTCCAACCACCTGGTTGCTCCGACGATCGCTTTCACACGTTACCCCTCAGCGTCGTCGACTTTCGGATCGCTCCGATCTGGGCTTCGCCACAAGAGGGCAGGCTCGCCAGACAACCCGGCCGAATCCCGCCTTGAAAAGAAGACGCGGCACTTTCGTTGCGGACTGGCCATTCGCCTCCCGATGCTCCCCACCCCGCCTCGCGACGACGCAGTTTCGGTCAGCTACAAGCCGGAGAACGTCTACTTGAAGAGGACTTGCACCTCTCCGTCCATGCTCACTCGCCAACGCACCCTCTTCTGGCTGCGCCGCCCCGGTAGGGTTAAAAGCGACCCAACCGGCGCCACCCTCGACTCGTGGATGATCTCCTGTTTAGGTCATACTAACCCAAACCGCGACCGATTCCATTTTCAACTGAGGCAGTACAACCCTGCTTCGTGATGTGATGTGAGCATGGCACTCGGCACACCCAACAGGATTGTGCGGGAGGTTCTGTCAAGCAGGGGCGTATTGACCATCCTTCATGCATCGTGGCCCGGTAGTCGAGACGTGGATGCGGACCTATACTGCGGGCAGACGCATTCTTCGCGTCGTGTCCCGGCACTGACCGCACTCTGGCTGAATGCGGTCCTTGGAAACCATCAGTGTCCTACGTCCTTAACACCCCCGAGCAGCAGGCGGAAATGCTGGCCGCGATCGGGGTCGGCTCGATCGATGAACTCCTGGCCAAGCAGATCCCAGCGGAGGTGCTGCTCAATCGGCCTCTCGATCTGCCGCCTGCGCTGGGCGAAATGGAACTCGAGGCCCGCACGCGACAGCTCGCGGCCCTCAACCGGACCGACCGCGTTTGCCTGATGGGCGGCGGGGCGTATGACCACTTCATTCCGGCGGTCGTCGACGAGATCACCTCGCGCGGGGAGTTCTACACCGCCTACACCCCCTATCAGCCCGAGGCCAGCCAAGGCTCCCTGCAAGCCTTCTTCGAATACCAGTCGCTCATCTGCCGACTGACCGGGATGGAGGTCTCCAACGCCAGCCTGTACGAGGGCGGCACAGCTGTCAGCGAGGCGATGTTCATGGCGATGCGGTGTACCAACCGGCATGGCCGCGTGGTGGTGCTGGGGTCGGTGAACCCCGAGTTCCGCCAGATCCTGCGGACGTATACCGAGACGCTGGCGACCGAGATCATTGTCATCCCGGCGACTGATGGCGTCGTCGACCCGGCCCGCGTGGCCCAGGCTCTCAACGACCAGACGGCGTGCCTCATCATCCAACAGCCGAATTTTTTTGGTTGTTTGGAGCAAGTCGAAGAGTTGACGGTCATGGCCCATGCGGTCGGGGCGTTGTCAGTGGTCTCATTCGACCCCATCAGCCTCGGCGTCCTCAAGCGGCCCGGCGATTACGGAGCCGACATCGCCGTCGCCGAGGGGCAATCACTGGGCACCCCGCTGCAATACGGCGGGCCATATCTGGGGGTGCTTGCGTGCCGCCAGGAGTTCGTCCGCAAGATGCCGGGCCGACTGATTGTGCAAGGCAAGGACCGCGACGACAAGCTGTGCTATATGCTGGGCCTGCAAACCCGCGAGCAACACATCCGCCGCGACAAGGCCACGAGCAACATCTGCACGAACCAGGGCCTGCTGGCGCTGCGGGCCACGGTCTACCTGTCGAGCATGGGACCGCAAGGCTTGAAGGAAGCCGCCGAACTCAGTTGCCGCCTGGCCCACTACCTCGCCGATCAACTGCAAACCGTCCCCGGCGTGAAGCTGGCCTTCGACCAGCCGTTCTTCAAAGAGTTCGTCATCCGCAGCCGCCGCGGGTCCGATGAGTTCCTCACCGCCGCGCGTGACTTGGGCTTCAACATCGGCCCAGAACTGAGCCGGTTCCACGACGCCGAACTGCCGCAGGATGGCGTCCTCATCGCCGTCACCGAGAAGCGGACACGGGCGGAACTTGATGCCCTCGTGAGCGGCCTCAAGAAGCGATGGGCGTAGCGAGCCTCCGACCAGCGAGCCTCCGACGTAAGTCGGGGGTGTTCGCAGGGCTTTGAGCGAAAGGGAAAGCTCACACCCGCCATTCTCGCCGGGTGTTTTTCGTTGCGACATGATTGCATGTGAAGTACGATGAGTTCCAGGATTGTAATCCTCACCAGGAGTCTCCGATGGAAGTCGACAACTTCGACAATACATTGAGCGCGTTCCGCCAGCGTGTTCCGTTCCGCCCCTTCACCGTCGCACTGGTCAACGGCGACCGATTCGAAGTTGATCACCCGGCAGCCCTCGTGGTACGTGACGGGGTGGCTGTGTACATCGGTCCGGGCGGCGTGCCTGTGCTGTTCGACCACCAAGGGGTCAGCCAGTTCATCGGCGACCTGATGCTGCAACCAAACGGTTGATCGGGCCGGGTACGATCTCCCCGACGCGTGGGGGACGGGAGTCCGCGGGGTGGCACAGGTTGGCTCGCTCTGGAGCCTACCTGTGTGCCTTGGCACAAGAGGTTCACGGGGAGGAATCACTCGTGGGAGCACCACTTCCGGCTGCGCCGCCCCGGTAGGGTCCAAAGCGACCCAACCGGGGCCACCCCGCGTTGAGATTTCTGAATCTTTCTCTGGTTCCCAAGCTCCGCTCTCATCCTTACACACAAGTCTCCGATTTCATGGCACGACATTTGCGCAGCATCAAAGAGGACTGATGGTTCTTGGCGGCGCAAGGAGGGGTGTCATGGCGGATTGGATTGCGGCGGAGATGGCGGGGTTGGATTTGGG
>JANOKO010000520.1:0-2365 GCA_031419335.1 Planctomycetota bacterium | reverse complement strand
AGCGGCTCCCCAGCGATCGCCCGTTGGATATTGCCCTCTTTTCGGTAGTTGAACACCACAATCGGAATCTTGCTCTCCTGACAATGCAAGATCGCTGTCGGGTCCATCACTTGCAGACCCTGCCGCAGAAAATCCTGATAGGTGATCTCTGAGTACCGGACCGCGTGCGGGTTCTTTTCTGGGTCTTCTGAGTAAATCCCGTCGACCTTGGTGGCCTTCAGGAGCACATCCGCCTCAATCTCTCGAGCCCGCAGGGCAGCGGCTGTGTCCG
This sequence comes from Planctomycetota bacterium, assembly GCA_031419335.1. Classification (GTDB taxonomy): domain Bacteria; phylum Planctomycetota; class Planctomycetia; order Planctomycetales; family Planctomycetaceae; genus TH-plancto1. The sequence goes on along the minus strand of JANOKO010000520.1, from coordinate 2,094 downwards.
TGGTCACGAAGGGGCTGCCGGTGCCTCCAGCGAGGATCACGACCCGCCCCTTTTCGAGGTGGCGGACGCAGCGGCGGCGGATGAAGGGTTCGGCAACGACCTCCATGCGGATCGCGGTTTGCAGGCGGGTCGGGACGCCTTCGTACTCGAGTGCGTCCTGAAGGGCTAAACCATTGATACAGGTGGCGAGCATCCCCATGTAGTGGGCTGTCGACTGCTGAATGGCACCGCTATTGGCAGAAAACTGCTTACCCCGCAGGATGTTTCCGCCACCCGTGACGATGGCCACTTGCACCCCCGCTTCGACGAGGGTTTTGATCTGTTTCGAGATCCCCGTGACCTCGGGCATCGAAATCCCACCCTCACGGTTGCGGCAAAAACTCTCGCCACTCAGCTTCAGAATGACTCGGCGGTAGGCAGGTTGAAACGACATGGGGCTCTATCCAGGATGGCGGTTCATTGGGGGAATCGAACTCCACAGTGAAGCGCGTTCACTCCAGAGAGTTCGGATCGATGAGGCGCGGAGCATAACGATTGCCGCCCTCGCTGAAAACGCGGGAAAGGTTGCCGCTTGTGAAGCTAGGGGGTCGCCCTCAGAGGAGGAAAAACCGGTTGGGACACCGGAATCGCTCGCACCTGTGACGCCTACGAATTCTCATCCAATCGATGCAGTTCCTGGGGAGCCAATTGATTCAGATCAATCCCTCCTTTGGCTTCCTGCTCCAGGAGGCCCAACCGGGCTTCGAGTCGTTGGAACCGCTGTTCGACTTGAGGTTCAAACAGCGGTGAAGTGCGGGCAGGGTGCGGACGCGGAACCTTGGGATACCCCAACTGACGCTGGAGGGCGGCGAACATGTAGAGCGGGTCTTTGCCGATGTTGGCCTTGGCGATTCGGCCCTCTGATGCCTCGAACAGAATCGGGTATGACGGCAGAAACTCCGGATCGTTCTGCTTCCGCCGCTGCTCGAGGACGCGGTGCTGCGACCGGGCGTAAAGCAATTCGGCGAAGTCGGTCATACCGAGTTGCGGTCGGATCTTCATGATCCACTCTTTCCACTCGGTATGGTAGAAGGGGTCCTTCGCGACCGCTTCAATCCCGAAATCGTACCCCAATCGGTTCCGGGCCAGGCATTCGAACTGGTACATGAACAGCCCCGGAGCGGTCGGCGTGCCCGACATGTACTCGGCCAACTGTTCGAGAATCGCCAATGCGATGCGGATGTCGAAACGAGCTCCCTCCTCCTCAGCCTTCGACATCAGGAATGTCTGGAACGCCGTAAAGTAGTGCCCCAACTGACGCATTCCATCGCTGACCCGTCCATGCAAGTTCAGCTCCCCGGCGAGAAAGTCAATCGCCATCGGGAGCTTGGTGGTGGTCAGGATTTCATCCCGGACCGACGCCAAAATCTCCTGGGCGGGTGTCTGTTGTTCGATCCTTTCTCGGTACACCCGAAACAGGTGTGTCTGTTCAATGTATTCTTCGCGGTCGAGCATGACACGTCTCCATAGTACGACTGGCGGGAGAATCCAGCGTTCTCAGGTTCAGGAGTAGCGACCATGCACAACGATGTGTGTTCGTCCCATGAATCGTCTCGCAAGGTGAGCCACCACCGGACGGCCGTCACTTCTGATCATCCCATCTCTTGCAGGCTCACTCCCGCCACAACCATCGCATGGCATCGGGCAGTACCGCCGAACCGTGGATGTCGTTATGAGCCCCGGTGCCATAGACGAATTGGTAGTCGTACCCCTTAAACTTCAGCGAGGAGGCCATTTCCTGATTCGCCAGCGGCCAGTTGCCGTGTTCGTTGTCGAGATCGCCAGAGCCGTCCTGCAGGTAGACTCGCATCGGCTTCTTCTCGGTCTTGCGGATTAGGGCCTGGTAGTTGTGACCGCCGCGAATGTTGGTGAAGCTGCCGACGTGGCTCAGCACCTTGCGGAAGTGATCGGGCCGCTCCCACGCGACCGTGAAGGCACAGATCCCGCCCGAGCTGATGCCGCAGATCGCGTGCAGGTTCGGATCGTCGCTGATCTTGACGGTCTTCTGGACCTCGGGGAGGATCTCCTCCAGCAGGAATCGGGCGTACTGATCCG
>JANOKO010000519.1:0-3515 GCA_031419335.1 Planctomycetota bacterium | reverse complement strand
TCCTCGAAGCTCCGCTTCGCACGCGTGCCAATGTTCTTCCGGTCGTCTGACAAAGTCCCATCAGACCTAGGAGGGCTTCGCGATGGAAACATACTTTCCCCTGGCGGTCGACGCAGTGAATCTTCATCTCCCGAGGATTGTTTCAAGTTGTCTGGTTAATTCGTAGGCATCTGCCCCGAGTTCATCCTTCCATGTCTGGATCGCGTTGTTGATTTGCTCTTTCCGAGTCGTGACTTTGGATGTGAAACTCGTCCATCCTGACCAAAGGAATGGCCAAAATAAAGGAATGAGTCCGAACAAAATCAGCAAGGGCCATGACCCCTTGGCTTCCCGAATCATCCCTTTCAATTCAGTGATTTCATTTCGAATGAACAACAGCTTGGCTTTGCGGACCTCTTCCATGGGAAGTTCCGCAATTCCGAGCAGGAAAGGCGACATGCGGGTCATCGTATCTTCTATGTGTCGCTGAGATCGACTTGTCGAATCATCGGACATCATACTGGGCCCTTAGTTGGAGTGACTGGTCCGAAGAATCGGGGTGGTCGCCTTCAACTCCCACTTCTCGCCAAAGAAATCAGCAGCCGCGATCTTACCGGGCCAGCGGGCGTCGGGTGGTGTCGAGAGGTCGATGATCGCCCAGTCGGGGAGCTTCGGCACTTGCCTAGCGTTGTTGAGGTAGTCGTACTCGCGGTAGGTGAACGAGCTGTTGAGGACGACGTACTTCTCGGGGTTCAGCGGGTTGGGGTAGATCAGGACCGGGGCGTGCGACTTTGCTTCGAACTTCCGCTCGCCGATGGTGATCTGCTCGGCTCCCCACTGGATCGGCAGCTTGTCCGCGACCTTGGCGATCGTCGGGTTGCTCTGCGGATCGCCCCACAGGATCAGGTGGTAGTTCTCAATGTCTTCCGGCTTCAGTTCCTCCGAGGTCTTCACGCGGGCATCACCGCGCATCTGGCGGTGCCATTCGCGAACCGCGCGATTGAACTCGGCATCGACCCACTTGTCGACCTCGGGATGACGACCGGCTGCGGTCGGTTTGACGAAGAGAAACGGCGACATGAGGGCGTCATCGATTGGGCCTTGCAGGTTGTGCTTCTTGACGAGGTCTTTCGAGGGCGGTTCGATGGGGGAAACGAGTTGCCAGACACCGTCGGCATTCAAGCGGAACCGGCCTCGCCAGGAGCGATCCGATTGACGGGGGACCGTGATCGCTGTCTCATCATTGCCGAGGTTCCGAGACCGAAAGGCTCCTCGCCCCGGAACTCCTTCTGCCTCAATGTCCTTCCGTCGTTGCACTGCCTTCTCCTGCAACCGACGTTGAGCCTCTTCTTTTGCGGCTTGATTGCCCGTGCGAATCAGTTCCATCAGCCTTTGATACTCCTCCTGGACCGCGTGGGCTAGTTCTTCGTCCGCAGGATTCGAGATCTGGACGCGGGCATCCAGTGTTCCAAAAGGTGTTTCATTCGCCGCAAACTCCAAAGAGAACTCGGTGACATTTTCAGCATTCACTTGGAAATAGTCTCCGCCCGATTCCGCCAAGCTCTCCACCCATCCCGCTCGAATCTGTGCAAACTTCCAATGTTCTTGCAGGGCGTGAATCGTCACCCAGTAAGCACTGTTGTACTTCAATGTCGTCGTCGAAAAGGTCACCAATCGAGGAGGCTTTGCGGATCGCATCCCATTCAGCGTCGCCAGCCGCTTCTCGATCTCCGCCCGTGCGGCAGGAGTAATACTGTGTGCGGTCTTCGGGGCGATGATGTGCGTCAACTCGAACCGTTCACCTTCGGGTAAGCCCCAGCACGCCGCCGCCATGATGTCGGCGGCTTGCTTTTGGCTATCGATCTCTCCGCTGTAGGCAATCGTCGGCAGCATCCGCAGGTTCCGCGCCCAGACCGGGCAGTCGTACATCTGCCACAGCGTTTGCTCGAACGGGTACGGCTTGAGTTCTTCCTTTTGGAACACCTTCAGGAAGTCCGGCGTCTCGGAGAACCCGGCTCCTGGATTGGCGGCGAACCACTTATCGGGATAGTGAACCGCCAGATGCCACACCGCGGCTCCGCCCATCGAGAACCCACGAATGGCGACCCGTTTCGGATCGATCGGGTATTCGGCGAGAGCGTGATCGAGGACTTCCAGAGTGTCGACCTCACCCGCCAGTTTGTTGGCGTTGCAGTAGCGTCCCAACGGGTGAATCATCATCACTCCGGGGGCTGGGTCCGGCGAGGCACTCGTCATCCGCTGCGCAATGAACTGGAGTTCTAGGCCCTTCTCGCTCCGGCCTCGGCACCAGATATCGGCTCGCATGCCCTTGGCAAACTCCGCATTCTGAACACCCGCGTGATAGACGATGCCGTACGGCTGGACACTGCCATCGAGCTTCGAGCGGAACCCGCGTACGACAGTCCCAGTGGCCGTTCGCCAGGGGGTCTGTCCCAGAGCTAGAGCCTCCGCTCGGACGAGTCCCTCGGCCAGAACCTCTTTAGCCCGTTTCGCATCCGATGGATCAAAGAACCCGTCCTCATGCAGAGCTAGATCGACCGCCCGGGCAAACACCTCCACATCGGGCAGGTACTGCTGCACCAGCAGACTCTTTGACACGCGCAGCCCGGCGATCATCTCCACGAGTGCATTCAGTGTCCCCTCGAGTGCCACGCGATCAGCGGGCTCGATCATCACTCCCGGCGGAGGAACCGCGCGTACGGTGGCCGACTGATTGTCCGCGGGGCCATCAGCCAGCACGCTCACGCTCGAGATCAAAGCCAGTGACAGTGACACGAATTGCAGCAGTTTCATGAGTCTTATACCCCGAGGAGTTGGTCAGTGCGTCCCCAAATCCTAAGCTGATGCCCGTCGGAGCAGTAGCCAGAACACCCCCAGCATCACGCTGAACACCGCGATCGCGATGTATCCGGATCGCACAAACACATGTTGCAGATCGTCCACCGGCTGGAGCGCCACATCGCGGCGCTCCTGAACAATCGCGATCCAGTTGGTCTCTTCCACCCGAGCCCAAGCGGCCAGCCAGTCTCCCGAGAACTGGGGATCGAGTGTGGCGACGGGATCCAGGTAATGCCCCGCGCGATCCTCGTTGCGGATGAGTTGGGACTGCTCGGGTGATAAGTAGACTTTGGACTTTTGATTGGCCATGTTCGCCGGGGTCATCCAGTGATGATCGAGGAGAGCCAGGTCGCTGCCAGCCTGATGATCTCGCACCGACTCCGCCAGAGCCAGAAACCGCTGGTCCGGACGCGACTCCCCTTGCAACTGTTGCTCCCAGGGATCGAGCAAGTCAGTCAAGTGGAGCGAACGTCCAAGCACCCCAATGACTCGAACTTTCGACTCATCCCACACCGGTACTGCAATGGCGACGGCATATTGCCCAGTGGCTTGGCTAGTATAAGCCGCGGATACCCCCGCTGTGGTGCGAGGCGGATGCGTCCCAATTCGAGTCGATTCCGGGAAATCTTGGCCCAGTCCGTGGAAGTAGTCGCGGCGGTGGAACTGGCTTCCGATGG
>JANOKO010000518.1:0-1662 GCA_031419335.1 Planctomycetota bacterium | reverse complement strand
GAATGATCAGGCTCTGTGGAAGATCGACTTGCACCCACTTCTCGACATCTGGGCGAAGCTCAATTCCACTGTGCCAGCCGAACTCGACAGGAGACCGATTCGAAAGCTCGGCCTGTTTCTCCAGTGCCAATAGATTCTTGTCGATTTCAACGAGTTTTTCGCCGGCGCGAGTCCGCATGGACTGCTCAATTTCGGCTTGCCGGAGAGAATTTGCTTTCCTCTTTTGTTTCGTCAGATTTCGCCGAGCGGTCACTTCCGGGTCGCGGTCGTACGCGCGATCCGTTCGATCCACAGCTGCGAACACCGCTTGCAGAGAGTAGTAATCTTCTTGGCTGATCGGGTCGAACTTGTGGTTGTGGCACTGGGCACACTGCACGGTCAGGCTGCAAAACGACTGGATGGTGTTGGTGATCATGTCGTCGCGGTCGAGGTGGCGGGCGACCTTGCCATCGGTTTTGGTCTCGGGAACCTCCGCGTGTCCAATGAAGTCCCAGGGACCGGCGGCAATGAAGCCGAGACCTTCGATACCGTCCGATGTGCCGGGGTAGAGGACATCGCCCGCGAGCTGCTCCTCGATGAACCGCCGATAGGGTCGGTCTTCGTTCAACGCCCGAATCACATAGTCCCGATACGGCCACGCATTGAGCCGCAACTTGTCCTTGTCATACCCGTGCGTCTCGCCGAAGTGGACTACATCGAGCCAGTGCCGCGCCCAGCGTTCGCCGTAGCCAGGGTTGTCGAGCAGCCGGTTCACGAGCCGCTCGTAGGCATTGGGTTCGGTGTCGGCCAGGAAGGCTTGTACCTCGTCTGGCGTCGGTGGTAGCCCGATCAGGTCGAAGCTCAACCGGCGGATGAGTGTGGCGCGGTCGGCCTCGGGCGAGGGGGTGAGACCGGCCTTGAGTTGGGCCTGTTGGAGGAAGGCATCGATGGCCGTGGGATAGGCTGGAAGCCTGTCATCTTTTCTGGCTTCAGAGATGACTGGCTGGAAGCCTATCCCACGGGGCACCTCGGGCCGCTTCAGCGGCTGAAACGACCACCAGTCGGTGACCTCATGCCGCCGATCCCGCAGCGGCGTCACGGGCCACTTCGCCCCGGCTACGATCCACTCGCGAATGGTCTCGCGCTCGGCCACTGAAAGCGGAGTCGCCCCCTTCGGCATGTCGGGTTTGTCCCCGCTGATCTGCTGCCAGAGGAGGCTCTCGTCAGGCTTTCCGGGCACAATAGCCGGGCCAGTTTCGCCGCCCTTCAGAGCCGCTTCTCGCACTTCGAGTGACAACTCCCCTTTCCCGTCGGCAGCGTCGTGGCACTGAATGCAGCGGCGTTCGAGGATGCGGACAGCTGCGGCATCGTCGGCATAGGCGAGATGTTCCAAGTTACATAGAACGACGACGACAAGGCACACGTTCCCCCGGGAGGGCGAGGCTCCTGCCGAGCCGCGAACCACGTTGGACGCCCACTCCACGAAGCGGCTCAGCAGGAGCATCGCCCATGTGCATTTCCCCATCGGCGTTCTCATTCCGGCCCCCTCTCCCCCGCGATCGATGCCAACCCAGGGGTGAACATGTTGCGGGGGAGAGGGTTGGGGTGGGGGGGGCCGATAGCCCGCGGATGGCCCCACACCCCCGCCCGCACCCCCCCACGGGGGGGAGAGGGAGAGGGGGG
>JANOKO010000517.1:0-9898 GCA_031419335.1 Planctomycetota bacterium | reverse complement strand
CGCCACCCCGCTTGTCGGGGTGGTTCCCGCGCTTGTGCGCTACCGGTAACGCACAAGCGCGGGAACCCCCGGGGCAAGCCCGGTGGCGTTTGGGTGGGTTCGACAGTTCCGTGTAGGTTGGCACTGGGATTGCTCCCTGAGTCCCGTGAACCGCTGATTTGGGAACAGGGAGTGCGTTGTGGCACAGACCGATTGGATCGAACGGCACCTTTTCAAGGCAGCCCAGCTACTCCCCGCACAGGGGCCGATTACCGCCTTCGTCTTTCTGAATTCCCTGCAAGCCCTGGAAGACCTTCCGTTTGAGGAGGGGCTCCAGGTCGGGCGCGAGCTGTTTGGCTGTGAAACGTATCTCGCCGAAGACCGCTATCGGGAGAAGATAGCCCGGGGGCGAATCAAGCCCGAGGACTTGGCCGAGACATTGCGGACAGATTTGGGTGAGCGGGTCCAGACTCCGATTGGCCCGACGGGGACGGCCTTCGATATCCGAATGGCCATGTTGTCTCATCCGGTGCGGCTGGCTCCGGCGGCGGAGTTGGACTGGTTCGTGGCTGAGACGGATGCCCTCTCGCGATACCGCAGCGAGGTCACTCCCGAGGCTGCCGAACGAGCCACCGAGCAGACCCGCGTGTGGTCCATGCGCGATGTCCGGCGTGAATCCGGGAACTCCTGGAGCCGAGTACTCACCGACCTCGAAGACCGCAACATTGACCAGTGGCCCCCGTCGCGCTGGACGACGTTCGCCTTGCAGTCGCTGTGGGAGGTCTGCCGCCACGGAGTCCAGGCCCTGCCGATCCCGCAGTTGCCACAGACAGCCATTCGCCATCGCGACTTCGTGCTGTCGGCCACCGGACAGGACTGTGACCCGCTCATCCACCAGATACTGATTCCGTACAGTGCCGGATTCGTCGACCAGGGACTGGCCACCTGGGAACTGCCGAATCGAGAGGCCGGGTTTTGGGATACGTTCGCCCAACTCTACGGCACCACAGCTACCGTCGAGTCTTGGCTGTGCGACCTCCCCAGCGAGATTCAGAAACTGGCGTCGTTGACTCCGGTCGAGATCATCGCCGACTCTCTGAAGCAACTCGGAGTTTCAGAACCGGAAGCACCTGAGTATCTGACCCGCGAACTGCTCGCGCTGCGAGGCTGGGCCGGGATGATCTGGCAGGCGGAAGATCGTGGCGACCGCGTCGGGCATCCGATGCCGCCGGGAACGCTGCTGCAATATATGGCGGTGCGTCTGGTGCTGCTCCGCGCGGCACTCGGATCGATCGTGCGCCGCGAGTTGCCCGAGATCGGCACGCTGGCGTCACTTCGCGAGACCCTGCGAAACCGCATCCCCGCGGCTCCCACGACCACCCGCGAAGAACGGGCCTTCGAGGTGTTCCAACTCGCCCAACTCCGGGGCTGGACCGCTTCAACTCTGTCTGTTTTGCCCGCAGAAAAGTGGGCCACCTTGGTCGAAGAGATCGAGTCGTTCGACGCCATGCACCGTCGCCGGCTGTTTCATCTGGCCTTCGAACGACGGTTCCGCGTACAGGCCCTCGACGCGATCGCAGTGCATACGAAAGGGAAGCGGGCCGAGCGTGTCGCTTCGCCGCAGTTCCAATCGGTGTACTGCATCGATACCCGCGAAGAATCGTTCCGGCGGCACCTCGAAGAGGTTTGTCCCTCCGCCGAGACGTTCGGAGCTGCTGGGTTCTTTGGCGTCGCAATGTACTACAAGGGCGTCTCCGATGCGCACTACCAAGCTCTCTGCCCGATTGTCGTGCGGCCCAAGAACTACATCATTGAAGAGGTCGTCTACAGCCTCTGTGATTCCGACCGCCGTCGAGCCACGGCCCGCAAGCATCTGGCCACCGCCACGCACCAGATTCATGTCCGCTCCCGCAGCATGGCCGGTGGGGCGTTGATGACGGCCACATTGGGTGTGTTTGCCTCGATCCCACTCGTCGCACGGGTGCTGTTTCCGGTGGCGACCTCGCGCCTCCGTCGCATGGTCGGCAGCGTGGTCGCTCCGCCACCGGTGACCAAACTAAGGCTTGAACGTCTTACGGAACAGCCCGGTCCCGAGGGAGACGCCATTGGCTACACGCTGACCGAGATGGCCGATGTCGGCGAGAAGATTCTGAGCGAGACCGGCCTGCGGTCCGGGTTTTCAAGGTTGGTGTACTTCTTCGGGCATGGTTCGTTCTGCATGAACAACCCGCATAAGTCATGCTACGACTGCGGAGCCTGCTCCGGCAGTGCCGGCGGGGCCAACGCGCGGGCCTTGGCGGCCATGCTCAATGATCCGCGAGTCCGCCAGATCCTGGCGGGTCGAGGGATCGCGATCCTCGACGAGACAGTCTTCGTCGGTGGACTCCACAACACCGCCACCGACACGTTCACCTACTTCGATCTCGATCAGTTGCCCCGCACGCACATCAAGGACATGGAGTCAGCCCGCGATCACTTGGAAGAGGCTAGCCGCCTGAATGCCCAGGAGCGCTGCCGCCGGTTCTACTCGGCTCCGCTCGACATCAGTCCGACCGATGCGCATTGGCATGTCGAGAACCGGTCCGAGGATCTGTCGCAGACGCGGCCCGAGTTCGGCAACGCCTCGAACGCGATGTGCGTGGTCGGACGCCGAGGCCGTACGCGGGGGTTGTACCTCGACCGCCGGTCGTTCCTCGTCTCGTACGATCCCACGCTGGATGATGCCGAAAGCACGATCCTGGGCCGCATCCTCGGGGCGGTCGTGATCGTCTGCTCGGGGATCAACCTGCAATACTTCTTCTCCTACAGTGACCCCTCGGGCTGGGGGGCGGGGACCAAGCTGCCGCATAACATCACCTCACTGCTGGGAGTCATGGACGGGGCGGCGAGCGATCTGCGGACCGGGTTGCCTTGGCAGGGGGTCGAGATCCACGAGCCGGTCCGCTGTCTGTTCGTCATCGAGTCGACGCCCGAAGCGATCGCCAAGATCATGCTGCGGAATGCGAGCGTGGGTAACATCCTCCGCAACGGCTGGGTGCAGTTGGCCTTGCTACACCCCGAGACCGCCGAGATCAGCCTGTACCAGGACGGGGAATACGTACCGTACCAGGCCAGCTTGAAAGACTTGCCCCAGACGCCGCGCTCGGTGAACTGGTTTCAAGGCTGGCGCGAGCACATGGAGTTTGCCCAGGTGACCGGGGCGAGGGAGAAGTGACAAGTCAGACCTTGGCACTTCGCACATCACTCCTCCTCTCCTCCTCTTTCCACCATGCCTCTCCTCACCTACCTCGGTCTGATCGTCGTCGCGGCTCCGGCTCTGCTGGTGGCGGTCCTTGGCATTGCGTCGATCATCGACCGCCCGCTGTCCGAACGCTGGATCGGTCGGGTGGTTCAGATGGCGATGGTCACGGGACTGCTGGCCTCGGTCGCGATCCTGGTCTTGATGCTGATCCGCGACGAACGCCGGGTGCCGATTGAACTGGGGCACTGGGTGGTGTTGCATGAGCATGGCGAGGCGGCTCTGCAGGCCACGGAACACCATGCGGAACATGCGGTGTATCACTTCTCGTTCAAGTTCGAGTTCGACCGGCTGTCGGTCCCGTTCGTGATACTGACGTTCATTCTGTGCGGCACGATCGGGGCTTTTGCCGACAAGTACATGCACCGCGAGGCGGGGTTCAATCGGTTTTTCATGCTGTATGCCATCTTCGTGCTGGGGATGGTCGTCACCTCACTGGCGGGGACGATAGAGACACTGTTTTCAGGCTGGGAGTTGGTGGGCCTCTCCTCGACCTTACTCGTGGCATTCTTTCATGAGCGACCGAACCCCTGTCTCAATGGGCTGCGGGTGTGGATCGTGTACCGGCTGTCGGATGCGGGGCTGCTAATGGCCGCCCTATTACTCCACCATCTCTCCGGAGAGGGGGATTTCGACATGCTGCTGGGGACTGGGGCATGGCCCGAGGGGGTCGCAACGTTGCCTGCCGGTCAAGCGTTCACGGTCGGGTTGCTGCTGTTACTTGCGGTGGCAGGGAAGTCCGCATTGATCCCGTTCTCGGGTTGGTTGCCGCGAGCGATGGAGGGGCCGACTCCGTCCAGTGCGGTGTTCTACGGAGCGCTGTCGGTGCATCTGGGGGCGTACCTGCTGTTGCGAGTCAGCCCGATCCTGGCTCTCTCGCCTGCACTGTGTGCAGTGGTCGTGGCACTGGGACTCTCGACCGCGATGTTCGCCGCTTTTACCGGGCGGGTGCAGACCGACATCAAGTCAGCGCTGTCGTTTGCCTCGCTCACGCAAGTCGGATTGATCGTGGCCGAGATCGGATTGTTGGCTTGGCTCGGGAGGCTCTGGCAGATGCCGACACTGCTCTACATTCCGCTGATACACATCCTCGGTCATGGGTGTGCGCGGACGTTGCAGTTCGTGCGGGCCCCCACGCTGCTGCATGACTACCGCGTGTTGGAGAACGCCATTGGGGGGCGTTTGTCCTTCGTGCCCCCCCGCTGGCAAACCCGGATGTCGGAGGTCTGGCGAGTTCGTCTGTACCGCATCGCGCTGCATCGCGGGAACTTGGATGCGCTGCTGCAGAGGTACATCGTTGACCCGCTGGTGGACTCTTTGAACTGGTGTGATCGACTCGATCGCTGGATTGCAGAGCGGATCAATGGGGCACCGGATGATTCGAGCGGCAATGACAGTTAGGAATTGGTCCAGATTCACAACTCGATGTTGAACAGAAGGTAACGAAGGAATAAATCATAAGGCCCTTCGTTTCCTTCGTTACCTTCTGTTCAACATCGAGTTGTTTGGAACCAAATCCTTGGCGCGTGACGGGGCGGGTGCGACGCTCCGCTTCGAAGACTTCGCGTCGAGGCAACCGTTTTCGCTTTCGCACATCTCACATCGACTTCGCACATGAACGAACTGCATTATCCCTGGATCGAACTGGCCATCCTGCTCCCTCTGTTGGGGGCCGGTTGGGTCGCGCGGATTCGGGATCCGATTGTGGCCCGTTGGCATTGTCTGGCGTTTGCAGGGTTGGCGTTTCTGGCCTCGGCGGGCGAGACGGCGGATTTCTACTCCTTGCACATTCATCAGGCCGAAGACCATTGGCATCTGATGACCCGGCTGATTGGGCGTGAGCTGTTCGTAATCGACGAACTCAGCGCTCCGCTGATCCCGCTGACAGCCCTGCTCTACCTGCTGACTGCCCTGGCAACGTTGCAGACCAAGGTGCCACGATTCTCGTTCTCGATGATGCTCCTGAGCGAGTCGCTGGCGCTGGCCCTATTCAGCGCGGTTGATCCGTGGGTTATCATTCTGATGCTCGCCTCCAGTACGGTGCCGCCGTACTTTGAGCTGGTCAGTCGCGGCAAGCCAAAGCGACTCTACGGGATCGCCATGTCGGCCTCCTCTCTATTCATGGCGGTGGGGTGGTGGCTGATTGAGAGGCAGGGAGTCCCCTTGCGATCACTGTGGCCAATGCTCCCACTGCTGATCGCCATCTCCATCCGCTGCGGTGTGTTTCCATTCCAGACCTGGCTCAATGAGTTATTCGAGAACGCCACCTTCGGATCCGCGCTGTTGATGTCCACACCTCTGGCCGGAGCCTACGCCGCTCTGCGATTAGTCGTCCCGATTGCACCCGACTCCGCGCTGCGACTCTTGGGACTCATGGCACTAGTGACAGCCGTCTACTCCGGCGCGATGGCGATGGTCCAGAAGGATGTCCGACGGTTCTTCAGTTGCCTGGTGATCAGCCACTCGGCCATGGTACTGGTCGGTCTGGAGGTGGCCACGCCGATCGGACTGACGGGGGCCTTGTGTGTGTGGCTCTCCGCTGGACTTTCATTGGGAGGTTTCGGACTCACCCTCCGTGCTCTGGAAGCCCGCCGAGGTCGACTGCAACTGACCCAGTACCAAGGTCTCTACGAACACGCCCCCGCCCTGGCGATCTGCTTTCTGCTGACGGGGCTGGGGTGCGTGGGCTTTCCGGGCACAATCGGGTTCATCGGCACCGAGATGCTGATCGACGGAGCGGTCGAAGCCTACCCGCATGTCGGCCCGCTGCTGGTCATTGCCGCCACATTCAATGGGATCGCCATCCTGCGGACGTATTTCTTACTGTTTACCGGGACGCGGTATGCCTCGTCCGTGTCGCTGAAAATCGGAGGCCGCGAGCGGATCGCCGTGCTGACATTGGCCGCTCTGATTCTCGGCGGCGGCCTGATTCCGCAACCCGGCGTCTCCACGGCCTATCACGCCGCGACGGAATTGCTCAAGGAGCGAGCCAACCGATTTGAGTCGGCAACAGCGATGAGTGTTAAGCAGTAACGAAACAGAGAGCCGCGCCTGTAGTGCAACTCATTGGCGGAGATGGCATCCCTATGTCGAAACAATCTCGACGTTTGCGCGGGGCACGGTGAGTCGCTGCCCATCCCCGCACAGGACTTCCAGCACACGTGCCTTGGACCCGGTTTCAAGTATTTGTGGCTCGGGGGGTAGGTTCGATATGGTACCCAGGACGCCAAAATACGGGTCGCGAATGATCCGAACCGGCGACCCGATATCGAGGACGCCGCCGCCGACCGTGGCAGCCCGCTTGTCGGTCTGGCTGCGGTCGGGGAGTGGGATCACGATCTCGGGTCGGATGACTCCGGCCCGGATTTGAGTCGCTCCGTTGACGGCAGCTGCGGCTCCGTGGTGGCTCTGGAAGATGGCGAACGTGCGGTCGGCCATGGCGATTTCGCCGAAGCCTTCGGTGACGATCACGGTGGTGCCGATTTGCTCGGTGCCGGTGATGGCTACGCCGAGGTCGTACCCCAGGATGTCTCGCAGATCCTGGTCATCGATCCCCCCGGCGACAACAGCCGAGACGCCCAGTTCCGCAGCGCGGCGGATGGAAGCACCCGGAATGCGGCGGCCCCCAACGACGATCTGGCCGCGATGGGCCTCAGTGAGCAGGTCGGGGGTCAGGTCTTGGTCTGGACGGGAACAGACGACGGCGATCGGTCCGTACGCCTCGCCGCCGACGCCGAAGATCCCCTGGATCAGAGCGGCCTCGCACTCGACGACGACCCCCTCGCGCGGGAGAACCTCGACCACCGTGCCCGTGGAATAGGCGAGGACGCGCACCGGGATCTGCGGACCACGCAGGATCATCTGCCCGGTGATACTGGAGACCGACTCGATCGTGCCGGTGTGCTTCGAGTGATACTCCGCGCGGAACATCCCGAACATGCCGGGGGAAATCGCCAGCAGCTCCCCGACCTCGACCGTATCGCCAACCCGCTTGAGCAGTGATCGCGGCACTTCGGCGGGGACCAACCCCAGCTGGTTCGACAGGTTGATCGGGAAGACATCGCCGGGGAGCAGAGTCTCGGCCACGACATCCTGCGAGGTCACGCGATCGCCGACCTTCCGCTGGACCTCCCCGGAGATCGGCAACGTACGTACCGCTCGAAACAGCGTGCGTTCCATGACCTGGAGACCGGGGGTGTAGGCATGTGCCATGCGGGTGTGTCCTGACGTGGGACAGGCTTCCAGCCTGTCGTGGATTGTGAAGATGACAGGCTGGAAGCCTATCCCAGGTGGGCTCTCCGTCGGGAGGGCGAGGCTCCTGCCGAGCCGCTCGCGCGAGTGAACGTTGCCCCTGGTTCGCGGCTCAGCAGGAGCTTCGCCCTCCCCGTATTCGAATCTCACCCCTACAGATCTTCGTAATCGAGTTCGAACAACTCGTTGGCCCCGCTCATCTTGCCGGTCTTGAACCCTTTGTTGAACCAGCGGACCCGCTGAGCGGAAGTGCCGTGTGTGAAGGAGTCGGGGACGACGTACCCTTGGGCCTGCTTCTGTAAAGCATCATCGCCGATCTTCTGGGCACAGTTCATAGCCTCTTCGACATCGCCCGATTCGATCATGTCCCGCATCTCGTTGGCGTGGTAGGCCCAGACCCCGGCCAGATAATCCGCCTGCAACTCCAATCGCACGGAGTATTGTTTCTCTTGCGGGCCACCCCGCATGGCATCGACTTTTTCGGTGATCCCCAGCAGGTTCTGGACATGGTGTCCGACCTCGTGGGCCACGACGTACGCCTGGGCAAAATCGCCTCTGGCTTTGAACTTCGTCTCCATGTCTTCATAGAACTGGAGGTCGAGATAGACCTTATGATCGCCCGGACAATAGAACGGCCCGACAGATGCACTGGCATGACCGCAAGCCGAAGCCACCTGCCCCGAGAATAGCACCAGCTTCGGCTTCTCGTACTGCTCGCCCATCGAGGCGAACTGCTTAGTCCAGACATCTTCCGTATCGGCCAGCACGATGCCGACGAACTTCTTGAGGGCCTCCTGCTCGGGATCAAGCGGAGCAGCCGGGTCGACTTGCTGCTGTGGCGCTGGAGCCTGCTGTTGTGCTTGTTGCAGCAGCTTGCGCGGGTCGCCGCCCATCAGGTACACAATCAGGGCCAATACCAGTATGCCAATCCCGCCGCCGCCCAAGGCCATCGGCGACCGCCTGCCGCCTTGTCCCCGGCGGTCCTCGACATTCTCGCTCTCTCGCTGTCCGTCCAAACGCATGATGTGGGCCTTTCATTTTCAGTCAATTGCGACGTTGCAGATTCTCAATCGCTGAGCCTGCACAATCAAGGGTGATCCAGACATCCAAGTGGCCAACTGGGTGTAGTCGCCAGATTCGTGGAATGAAGGCTCCACCCAGCCATTGCAACCGGACGATTGAGTCCAACCCGCTTACCCGATAAGGGTTACCGACAAAGTAATGCTTTTCTAATCGATCCATTTTCCCAGGATGGCTTCCCCGCGGTCTGGGAACCGACTAAGGTATTTGGATAGGTTGATGCGTCCCACCTTGATTCACCTGCCAGTCCCTCCTCCAAATTGGCCCGCCCGCATGAGTTCATCACTCCACTGGCCCGGTCGCTATCACGTTGAGAATGCTCTTCTTGTCGTGATCACGTTCGGGTTGTGTACTTCGATCGCACAGGCTCAATCCCCTTCGATCTCAGGAGTTGTGCCTGGAGCGGTGGCTCCTGGGCAGGCGGTGACGGTGACTGTACAGGGCGGGGCTTTGGACGGAGTGACCGGAATTTGGACAACATTTCCTTGCCAGGCGGCTCTGGCCCCCGGCGAGATGAATGGAAAGGAAGCGGCGAAGGTCGACTTTGCTTTGACCGTTCCTCCCGAGGCTCCGGTGGGGATTCACGCGGTCCGCGTCTACTCGCAGCGCGGGGTGAGTAACCTCAAATTATTCTGCGTGGATGACCTGCCGACCGTAGCGGAGACTGCCGGGAACGGGACTCTCAAAACGCCGCAGGAGATCACGATCCCCTGTGCCGTCGACGGGTTCGTCGATAACCTCACCCGCGACTTCTTCAAGTTCAAGGCCGACAAGGGCCAGCTCATTACCCTCGAAGTCCTGGCCCGCCGACTCGGGTCACCGCTCGACGCTAGCCTCTACATCTACAAGGAAAACGGCACCGAGATCGCCTACAACGACGATGCCGAAGGATTGAGTTCCGACCCGCAAATCGCTTTCCAGGCTCCCGCTGCGGGCAGCTACATCGTCGAGGTCCGCGACATCCGCTACGCGGGAAGCGGAAACCACCGCTATCGGCTGCGGATCGGGGACTTCCCGGCTGTGCAGATGGCCTTGCCGGTCGGGTATCCACGCGGGCAGAAGACGCGAATCGACTTCGCGGGGATCAGTATCGAAGACGCTGCCCCGGCGTGGCTGGAAGCCGCAGCCGACGCGGTCCCCGGCTGGACGCTGGTGAATTCGAAGCGGTCGGGCGGGAAGTCGACTGCCTTTGCGTATGCTGAACTGAGTGCGACCGGGGAAGTGGTCGATCACGAGCCGAATGACACCCTCGATCAGGCCCAGTCTCTGACGCTCGGTCAGCAGATCAAC
>JANOKO010000516.1:0-1684 GCA_031419335.1 Planctomycetota bacterium | reverse complement strand
GCGGTCGCGACCCTGGGCTGTGATGGATTACCCCTTTGGGGTACAGACATCGGCCTCTCACAGTCCAAGGGGGAATCTTCAGCCAGGGGAGCCAGAGTTGAGTTGCAATGCGATGGCCATGAATCATGAATGCACCTCACTCATCGCCGCCAGAAGTTGGCGATCCCTCTCCGGATTCCCGTTCGCGTCTCCGGACACATCACCGGTCTGTTTCAGTCGCAACGAGTTCCCCAGCACCATCAGACTGCTGATGACCATGAATGCTGCGGCGATGGCGGGATGCAGCCAGCCACATGCCGCCAAGACCACGCCGATTCCGTTGTAGGCAAACGACCAGAATAGGTTCTGGCGGATCGTCGTGACCGCTCGTCTGGCATACTCAATCGACCATGGAATCATGCGGAGGTCATCCCGCATCAGGCACACATCCGCCGTCTCGCGCGTCAAATCGGTCCCGCGCCCCATCGCGATGCCGACATCCGCGAGAGCCAGTGCCGGGGCATCGTTCACGCCATCGCCCACCATGCCGACTTTGGCTCCCGACTGCTGCAATTGGCGGATGGCGGCGAGCTTGTCTTCGGGCAGAAGTTCCGCCGTGACGGTCACTCCGATCTCGTGGGCCAGGCTGGCTCCTCGCGCGGCGAGGTCGCCAGTCAGAACCGCCAGATCGAGGTTCAGGTCACGGCAGGCTGCTACCAATTCCAGCACCTCGGGCCGCAGTTCCTCTCGCAACAGGAACAAGCCTCGCACCTCTCCGCCCCAGCCGATTAGGACACACGACTCGGACTCCTGATCCCGGTGCTGCGCCGCATCGGCAATCTTCGAGCTTAGGAGGAGTCCTTGTTCCTGCATCAGACCCAGACTTCCGAGGGCGATCTCGCCCCATTCGTGGAGCAGCATGGCCACGATCCCACGGCCCGGAATCGACCGCACCGTTTCGAGTGTCGGGATCTGTTCGATCGTTTCTACGAACCCGCGGATCGCTCGCGAGAAGATGTGCGTCGAGGTCTCAGTCAGAGCTGCAGTTCGGCGGAGAACTTCGCTTCGTTCGGAGAGGTCTTCGCAGACGAAGTGCCGCACGGAAGGCGACCCGGTGGTGAGTGTGCCGGTCTTGTCGAACCGTAGTGCGTCAACTCGCGCCAGTTGTTCGAGGGCCTCCCCGCCGTGGAGCAGAACTCCGTGTCGAGCTGCCGTTCCCAGTGCCGCCCACACCGCCAGCGGTGTCGCGAGTGCCAGCGCACACGGACAGGCTATCAACACCACCGCCAGTGAGTTCAGGATCGCCGCCTCGGGACCGCTGTGCGTGCCGTGCCAAATCGCGGTGCCGAGGGCCACCAATCCAATCAGCGGAAAGAAGATGCGTGAGCAGCGGTCGGCGAGTTGCTCGTAATGACCTTTGGCCGATTGAGCCTCGCGGACGGCTTGCACCAGCCGACCGAGAGCTCCCTGCTTGGGCGGGGCGGTAACTTCAATCAGCAAATCGCCATCGAGACTGAGCGTACCGCCGAGGAGCGAACTCCCCGGATGCTTGGGCACGGGCCAGCTCTCGCCGGTGAAGAATTGCTCATCGACCGTAGCGGATCCGCGCAGGACACGACCATCGACCGGGATGCGTTCGGTGGCTCGGACGTGGAGCTGATCGCCGACGCGAACTTCGGCTAAGGGGACGAGGACTTCGTAGGAC
>JANOKO010000515.1:0-2899 GCA_031419335.1 Planctomycetota bacterium | reverse complement strand
CTTCGGAAGTTTTTCCCCGTGATTGGATGCGGGTTCCGGCTCCCCATGTTCTGGCGAACGTAGCTACCTTCGCCAGAAGGTGGGTGACTTGGTTCGGCGTTGGCTGGTGCCCAAAGACTTCCGAACTCTTTTGGGGGTCTCTTCGTCCCGATCCGCTGTGAATGACAGGCTGGAAGCCTATCCCACGGGGGCCAAACGAAACGGGCCACAACACGGGGGCGGAAAGCTACCCCTCACGCACCTGGTAACACGACACTTAGGGCTGCTCGTTTCCGTCTGACCCGGTTCATGCGGTCCCACCGCGCGAGGGATAGCTGTCCACCCCCGAGACACGCATTGTAGCGGGAGACTTGCTGAATCCAAGTGGGGGATCACGAGGATTTCCATGCGGCGATCCTGTGGCGTTCTGCCGCAACGCCGTCAATCCGTGGCGCACTCTGCCTGGGGAACACGATTGAATGACTGCGGCTTCGGCATTTGGTTGAACTCGGTCACCGCCACGCTCGCGCCAGATGCACCGGGGGACAAGGGGGTTGCCGAAGGGGTGACTGCACCCGCTCTTCAGCCCCCCAGGGGGCAGTCAGAAGCCCGAGCTGGACTCTGGGCTCCTCATCGACTGTGATTCTAACCCGTCTCATCCAGCGTTGGTGTCCACACGTTCGCCTCGCTGTTTCCACTCGCCACGTGGTGTTTGAGGAACATGATGCTCTTGTGCATCATGTTCACGGAAGTGAACTTACGGTGAATTGTCGATTCGCTAGGCAAAACGCTAAGCCATTATGACAGAGGTGTATCCAGGTCACTCTGGCACGTTATTTCCTGAACAGTCACTCACCGCTGTGGACCTTTCCGTCCTCCATGCGCCTGCTCTCCGCGGAGAGTTGGGTGCCTGCGGACCAACTCGCTGCCAGCTCATCCGCTTCGGGATGGAGAACCGCAACCATGAACCAGATTCCGATCATCGCCGCTAGTGCGGACACCGAGTTCTTTCATCAGGTCAGCCAGATCCTGGGGGAGGGGGTGGCCCTCGATTGTGAAGCGACACTCGAAGAAGCAAGGCTCCCGGTCGCTGAAAACACACCGCCCGTTTGTATTCTCGACTTGCGTCTCACCTATGACGGGGGGCACACAGCAGACCGCTGGATCGAAGAGTTCCAAGCCCGCTTCACGAACCTCAAGATCATCATACTCACAGCGGCCCACTGCCCGGAGTTGCTGGAGCGCCGGGCGGCTTGTACTCCGCTGGTGCATCTGCGTGATCCGATGACGCCCAACGAGATGGCGGAAGCGGTCAAACGCTGTTTGCCGCACATCGTTGTCGAGACCCATCTCGCGCCCCCGAATCGTCCACGGGAGACGTTTGGAGCCAGTGCCCTCGAAGGGATGACTCGCAAGTTCGAAACCAACTCGCCCCAGCTCAAGCGGATGCTGGAGGACTTGGCGATCGCCGCCTCGCATAACGTCACGATCCTGCTCATCGGCGAAACTGGTTCGGGCAAGACATTCCTCTCCAAGCTGATACATGAGGCGTCACCTCGCCGCAGTGAGCCGTTCCTCCATGTCGCCTGCGGGGCCTTGCCGCGCGAGTTGATCGAAGGCGAACTGTTCGGGCACATGAAGGGCTCATTCACCAGTGCTCACGCCGACAAGGAAGGCAAGTTCGTGGCCGCCGGTCGCGGGACGGTGCTGCTTGACGAAATCGATGTCCTCGGATTGGAGCAACAGGTCAAGCTGTTACGAGTCATCGAAACTGGCGAGTTCGAGCCGGTGGGGTCGAACCGCACACTGCAATCGCAGGCCCGGCTGGTCGTGGCCAGCAACCTCGATCTGCAACCGCTGGTCGAACAGATGCGCTTCCGCCCAGACTTGTACTACCGCCTGAGCATGCTGAAGTTCGAGATCCCGCCGCTGCGCCGCCGCAAGGTCGACATCATCCCACTGGCCAAGAAGTTCATCGTCCAGTTCACCACTAAGCACGACATCCAGGTTCACCGGATTGAAGACAGCCTCCTCGACGCGATCCTCAAGTACCCATGGCCCGGCAACGTCCGCGAATTGGAACACGTGATCCAGCGGGCCGTGATCTACTGCCGGGATGGTGTGCTGTCGGCGGAGCACCTCCCCTCGCACATCCTGGCCTGCGAGGCTGGACCGACCAACGACCCGTCCGTCACCATGCCCGGCCGACCCGCCTCGACCGATGTCACTCTCGGACGGCAAGTCGCCCTCAACGAGCGCGAGATCATCGAGCAGACCCTGTTCAAGAACAGCTTTAGCCGGACCAAGACGGCCAGAGACCTCGGCATCAGCCGGGTGACGCTCTACAACAAGATGCGGAAATACGATCTGCTCAAGGGAGATTGAAGCCCGTAGGCGGTGCCGCTCCGCGACTCGCATAACGCCAAGCCATTGCCAACACGACGCAGCCGCCCCATACAGCACCGTTGGCAACCACCTGCCGCGTCAGGTCATGGTATTCAGCGAGCAGCAGGCATTCGAATAGGACCACCAGGACCGAGCCGTTCTGTCGTCGCCACGTTTCGCCAGAACGTGGGCCACTTGGCAGGCGTTCCCGCACTCTGGCGAGGGGCAGCTACGACTCACTCGGGACGATGACCCGTTGGCGGCTCCACTGACTGCGAAGCCGGCTTCGCCTGTCGTTTAATGAGCCACCAGACCAGACCCGGCAAGGCGATGACGTTGCCCCAGAAGAACCAGAATCTGGCCGGATTGTTGACCAGCACGCGGGGCTTGCCGTGCAGCACCGGCTCCGGAGCCACCGCGAATCCATCCAACTGCGAAAGCCGAGCCACATCGTCGATCGTGAGCGCCACCGCACGCGTTGTGACGTAGTTCTTGTGGACCGCCCCCGTCGCGTCGATCACTGGGGTCTTGGGCG